>PBPF01000029.1 GCA_002724615.1 Verrucomicrobiales bacterium
GCCGCGAGATCATCCGCTGAGGGGCAGCGCACGTCTCCCCCGGTCAACCGCGCTGCTCGAGGCAAAGGCGGGGAGCGGGCGGCGATTTGCGCGTACCGATGACTCCGTGCGCAGCGGCAGTCTCTACCACCGTCGCCACCTCGACCTCTCGCTGCAGCGCCGCGTGCCGCCGCGCCAGCCGCCGGCTTTTTGAGGTCGCCTACACCACTAGCCCCTACCGGCACACTGTCATTGGTTATCCCGACATTTTTGCGTTGCTGCAGCGCGACGACATCGTTGGCTATTACCGTGCCCGTTACACGCCAGCCAACATGTTTTTCGTGGTCGTTGGTGACGTCGATGCCGAGGTCGTCATTGACCAAATAGGCAAGGCATTTGCCGACAACAAGGCCAAGCCACAGCCCCCTCTACTTCTTCCGGCCGAGCCGCGCCAAACCGCAGCGCGAGAGGTTATAGAGGAGGACGCCATTCAGCTGGGGCATCTGCACTTTTCCTGGCATGTGCCCGACGTGCGTCATCNCGACCTGCCGGCAATNGACGTGCTTGCCACNCTGCTGGGCTCCGGTCGAAGCTCTCGCCTTTATCAAAATGTGCGCGAAAAACAGGCACTGGTGAACGCGGCCGACGCCTGGACCTATACACCCGACAGCACCGGCCTTTTTGGCATGAGCGCCGTTGTCCTCGGTGAAAAATNTCAACCCGCGCGCGACGCTATNCTCAGCGAACTGGATGCCTTGCGGGAAACCCCTGTTGCACCCGAGGAGCTGTCCAAGGTGGTGAAGCAGTTTATTGCAGGTACGNTAGGCACCCGAAAGACCATGGAGGGACAGGCGCAGACTTTGGGGGATTCTTGGATATCCGTTCAGGATTTAGACTTTGCCGACCGCTACCTTGAGGAAGTTAAACGCGTTACTCCTGCTGACGTCCAGCGGGTCGCCCGTGAATATACCGCAGATAATAACCGCACACACTTCGCTCTGTTGCCCGATGGTGCTGCACCCAAATCCAAGGTTGCCACCGTCCAGCACTCTGCCAATCCCATTGAAAAGCACGTTCTTCCCAATGGCCTGCGATTACTGCTGAAGGAAGACCGCCGTCTGCCTTTTGTGCAGGCACGCGGTGTTTTTCTTGGCGGCGTACTTGCCGAGACATCGGCCAGCAATGGCATCAACCATTGCATGTCCAAGCTTCTTGTGAAGGGAACCGTCAATCGTACAGGTCAGCAAATTGCCGAACAGATCGAGTCTGTCGGTGGCCACATCGACAGCTTCGGNGGCAACAACAGCTTTGGCATCAACCTTGAGGTCATGTCCGAAGATTGGCCACTGGGANTGGAGTTGTTTGGCGACGTCATCTTAAATCCCTCTTTTCCATCCGAGGCCATCACCCGCCAACAGGAAGTCCAGCTCGCCGCCATCCGTGCCATGGACGACAAGTTGCTTCACGCNGCCTTCCGNGAAATGCGNGCCAAGCTCTTTGGTGAAACTGGNTACGGGCTCGATTCTCTTGGCCGCGAGGCATCTGTAANTGCCTTGGACACTGATGCGTTGGCCGCGTATCACCACCGCTTGGCCCGACCGAACAATGGGGTGCTGGCGATTTTTGGCGACATCAAACCTTCACAGGTAAAGGCTGACATCGAGAAAGCTCTGGGCCTGTTGGCGGCTGGTGAAGACTTTGAGCTCCCCTCTGTGCCGTCGCCGGGCGAAGGGATGCAGCAAGTCAAATTGGAACGCGACAAGGAACAGGCCGTGGTGGTCGTTGGCTATCGCGGATGTACTTTTGATAGTCCCGACCGGTTCGCGCTGGAACTCATCTCCGAGGCTTGCAGCGACCTCGGCAGTCGCCTGTACATGCGCATCCGTGAGGAGCTCGGGCTGGCCTACTATGTCGGCGGGCAATCCCAGCCCGGCCTTTTGCCAGGTATCTTCGCCTTCTATGCCGGCACAGCTGGCAACGAGGCGGAACGTGTTGAGACCGAAATGCTCGATCAAGTCGCCAAACTGCGTGAAGAGGGTTTGGCGGATGACGAACTGCGGCGCGCGAAGAACAAGGTAATTGGCCAAAAAAAGATCGCCCGCCAGGACCTTGGCGGCTTGGCAATGATGACCGCTCTCGACGAATTGTATGACCTTGGGTATGACGCCAGTGAAAAGGAGGAAGCCGNCATCCAAGCAGTTACCCCTGATGAGATTCGCGCCGCTGCCCAAGAATACTTCCGTCCTTCCGACTGCGTCGTCGTTATTATCCAACCGCCTGCTTAAATAACGGCTTGAACCGCTTTTGGGTTGCGCACTGGCGGACAACGTGTTTGAAATCGCGCATGCAAACCCAGCTTTCTCGTGTTGCTATGCCCTGTCTCCTGAGTGTCGCGGTTGCCTTCTTGGCCGGATGCAGTACGCTCAAGAAAATCAAAGTCCCTTTCACCTCAAACAAAAAGGAAAACCCCGTGCCTTCCGCTTCTTTTGGGATCGCCAAGTTCACTAATGAGAACAACCAGACTACCGAGGCGGAGGCCACGATCTGGACTTTGAGGAACAACAACGGGCTCATTGCCAAGGTGACTGACTACGGTGCGACGCTGGTGGAGATGCATGTGCCGGACAAGGATGGCAAGATGGCGAATGTNGTGAACGGCTTCGANAGCGTGGCGGGTTATCAAGGTGACGGAAACCAGTACTTTGGTTGCACGACAGGCCGGGTTTGCAACCGTATCGCCAAGGGTAAGTTTTCGTTGAATGATAAGGAGTATACACTGGCGCTCAATAACCCGCCCAATCATCTGCACGGCGGAGGGGATCGGGCGTTGAGTAAGGTGGTTTGGCGCGGCACGGCGGACGAGGGACGTGAGGGACCATTTGTGGTGTTCACATATACCAGTCCGGACGGCGAGGAAGGTTATCCTGGCAAGCTGCAGGTGATGGTCACCTACACGCTTACGCATAACGATGAATTGCGCATTGAATACCAAGCCAAACTGGTGGATGCCCCCGTGGGATTNGGNACNCCGGTGAANCTGACAAACCACGCCTACTGGAACTTGGCTGGTGCGGGCAGTGGCACGATTCNTGGCCACGAGTTGACGCTCAATGCTGACAGCTATACCGCCACCGATGATACACTGATCCCAACCGGCAAAATTGATCCGGTCGCAGGCACGGCACTGGACTTTCGTACGCCCCATGTGATCGGTGATCGTATCCCAGATAAGGACGCTACGAAGACTGAGGACTGCAAGACATCCACGCTGGGCTACGACCATAACTTCGTTCTAAATAAGGCCAATCCCGGTGAGATGAGCCTGGCTGCAGTGCTGAAGGATCCGGGTAGCGGGCGAATTCTGGAAATTCGGACTATGGAGCCGGGCATCCAGTTCTACAGCGGTAATTTCCTCAAGGGCCAAAAGGGGACAGGCGGGCGGACCTATCCTTTCCGTGGCGCGCTTTGCTTGGAGACACAGCATTTTCCCGACTCGGTCAACCACTCCAACTTTCCTACGACCATCCTGAAGGCAGGGGAAAACTACCAAACTTCGACCATCCACAAGTTTAAAGTGGCTGAGTAGCGGATTTGCTTGCCGCCCATGGCTGGCGTCGGCAGAATCAACCCGAGTTTGCCAGGGCCCATGGAATGCGGGCTTGCGAATCCCGCCAGGGCCGGAAGGCAGCAACGGTAGCTTGATCTGCATCTGCCGTGGTCACCCTGGCTTTTTTTCATGTCCTATCAGGTTATAGCACGCAAGTACCGGCCGCAAAGGTTTGCGGATGTGGTGGGGCAGGAGCACGTCACCACCACGTTGGGTAACGCGATCGCCTCGGGGCGAATTGCGCATGCCTACTTGTTTGCGGGGCCGCGCGGCACCGGCAAAACCACTATCGCGCGCATTTTTGCCAAATGCCTGAATGCTACCGACGGGCCGGCGGTGGACTTTCCCGATGACGACGAACGCTGCCTCGAGATTACCGAGGGCCGTTCAATGGATGTGCTGGAGATTGATGGTGCCAGTAATCGTGGCATCGACCAGATTCGCGAATTACGCGACACGGTCAACTATGCCCCCGCCGCCGCGCGTTTCAAGGTGTACATCATTGACGAGGTGCACATGCTAACCAAGGAGGCTTTCAATGCTCTTCTCAAGACGCTCGAGGAGCCACCTTCGCACGTGAAGTTCATGTTTGCCACCACCGAGCCCGAGCAGGTGCTGGCCACCATCCTCTCGCGTTGCCAACGTTTTGACCTCCGTCGTATTCCCGCCGCACTTATCGTTGAACACATCGCCTCCATCGCGAAGAAGGAGAAAGTGAAAATTGATGACGCCGCTTTGCATGCCATTGCCCGCGGCGCGGATGGCGGCATGCGCGATGCTGAGTCCACGCTCGATCAGCTCATCAGTTTCTGCGGCGACTCCATTGCGGAGGGGGACGTCCTCTCGATGTTTGGCCTTGCTGCCAGGGGGCAGCTCCTTGAACTGGCGGAGTTTGTTTTAAAAGGTGAAGAGGAAGCTGCTTTGCGGCAGTTCAATGAATTGGCAGCCGGCGGCAAGGAGTTGCGGCGTCTAGTGGCAGACCTGTTGGATCATTTTCGCAACTTGCTCGTCTACAATGTTTCGGGTGGAGACGTGAGCCTTATGGAAATCACCGAGTCGGAGAAGGAGGCGCTTGCCGCACAATCCGAATTGGCCGACGCTGCCGCACTGGGTCGCATTCTTGAAGTGCTCACGGATTGCGAGATACGGCTGCGTGATGCCGCCTCAAAAAAAATTCTGGTCGAGGTCAGCTTGCTCAAGGCCGTGCAGGCCGCCGGCGCAATGAGCCTTGATGACGTACTCGATAAACTGCAGGAACTCCGCGGCGGATCCGCGCCTGCCACAACCACCGCGCCAGCCAAGAAACCTGCTGCCAAGGTTCAGTCCGAGCCGGTCAAGCAAATCACCGTCGCGTCGCCACCTTCTTCTGCACCCGATGCTGGTTCCATCCAATCCCTATGGCCTGAACTGATCCGCGAAGCCAGCGACATTCAACCGTTTGCTGCCGGTTACCTTGACGAAGCCCATCCTGTGTCGCTTCAGGATAACCAGCTTACCATTGGTTTTGCGGAAGAGTTTGAGGACGAACGAGAATTGGCGGACAATCCAAAGTTTCAAAAGACCCTTCAGTTGGCCATGGAAAAACTTGGGCATCCAGGCATGGAGGTTCGAATAGTCCAAGCCGACCGGCCTGATGGATGGACGGGAACCCCAACACCCATCGAGCCTCCAGCCGGGCAGGAAATCGCCGCACCCGCCCCGCCTCCGAAGGCTCCGGAAGGACCGATTGATATGGACGAATTTAAAAACGATCCCCTTATTCGCAAGGCGCTGGAAGTCTTCAAGGGACAAATTGTGGATGTGCGATCCTGATAAAAACAATGGCTAGTTTAAATAAACTCATGAAGCAGGCCATGCGCGCCCAGCAACAGGCTGAGCAGGTGCAGGCAGAGATGTCCGAGCGCACGGTTGAAGCCACCAGCGGCGGTGGCGCAGTAAAGGTTGTGGCTCGTTGCGACGGCACCGTCCAATCCATCAAAGTCGACCCAGAGGCACTCAGCCCTGACGACGCCGAGATGCTTGAGGATATGCTGCTCACCGCCATCAACAGTGCTATCTCACAGGGCCAGCAGGTGCAGCAGGCCGAAATGGCCAAGATCACCTCCGGCATGGGGTTGCCGGGCATGGGCATGTAATGTCCGCCACGCTGCCGGAACCCGTCGTGGAACTGGTAGCCGCGCTGGGCCGGCTACCTGGCATCGGCCCACGTTCAGCGGAGCGACTGGCCTTGCACCTTGTGCAAAGTGAATCCGGTCAGGTTCAGCAATTGGCCGCCGCGCTTCTAAAGGCCCGGGAAAACATACAGCTTTGCGACACCTGTGGCGCACTTACAGAGCAGCAACCTTGCACCCTTTGCGGTGACGATCGCCGGGACTCCGCTATTCTCTGTGTGGTGGAAACTGCCGTGGACGTTATCAATGTCGACAAGTCCGGCGCGTTCAATGGACGTTACCATGTGTTGGGTGGCCGCATTTCGCCATTAAACGGAGTGGAACCGGAGGATTTGCGCATTGCTCAACTTGAGCAACGCATTGAGCAGGGCGGGTTGGAGGAGGTGATCGTGGCGCTGGGAACTGATGTTGAAGGCGACGCGACAAGCGCCTACCTTGCACAGCTGTTGGCGGGTAGGGTGAAGGTTTCCCGCATTGCCCATGGGTTGCCCGCTGGTAGTGGACTGGAGTTTGCCGATCAACTGACTCTCAGCCATGCGCTGGAAGGGCGTCGCGAAATGAAATGATCCGCGTCGTGGCCTTCGACATCGGCAGGGTGCTGCTGGATTTTGATTACGGCATATTCGTCCGCCGCATGGCACCGAGCACGCGACTGGATGTTTCCGCGCTGGATGCCCTTCTAAATCAGTCACCGCTGTTAGCCGCTTATGAATCCGGCCAGATCGATTGTGCGAAGTTCTTCAGGAAAATCCAAGCGGACACGGGTTTCAATGGGACACAGGAGGAATTCTCCGCTTTGTTTGAGGAAATCTTTACACCGATTGATGCAATGATGGAATTGCACGCCCAAGTAGTGGCCTGTGGCATTCCCGCATGGACATTTTCTAACACCAATGCCATGGCCGTCCGCCATATCAGCCGCGCCTATGAGTTTTGGGCACGATGCGCCGGCCATATCCTGTCACACGAGGTTGGCGCGTTGAAACCGGACGCGACCATCTACACCACACTTGAGTCAACAACGGAAGCAACCGGGTATGACATTGCTTACATTGATGACCTGCAGGATAATGTGGATGCTGCGCTGAAGCGGGGATGGAGTGCGGTGCGGTACGAGAATCCAGAGCAGGCCCGTGTGGCATTCAGGAAGATGGGGATTGCGGTTTGATCACTTGCGTGCGTGTGCCTGGAAGAATTTGAAAATTTCCGGCCAGTGACGGTTGACTATCCCAACGTGGCCGCCTCCTTTTTCCTCAATATACTTGATGGGGTTTCCCAGTTGCTTCATGCGCTTGACACAACCGCGGGCAAAAATGGGCCAGCAAACATTATCGGCGTCGCCCTGCACAAATACCACGGGCAGGTGCTTGGTTTTTTCCAAATCACGCTTTCCGCTAACAAGCCAAGGTGCGATCGGTACCAGACCGGCCCAGAGGTTGCTGTGTTTGGAGGCGAGGTACAGCGTACCCGTGCCGCCCATGGAATGGCCACCAAGATAGATTCGCTTGGGATCAATATTGAATTCTCGACGAACAATCGACAGCACGTTCATCACATCCATTTCACTTAGTTTGCCTTGGTTCTTGGCTGAATTTGGAAACATCTGTCCATGACCACGGCTTCCATACCAGCCGGTACGATCGTAGCCCATTGGGCACACGACAAGGAAACCGTGTTTCTCTGCTTCATCCACGAGTCCCTGACTGCGGATGATCTGTTGAGGGAAGCCAAACAGGCCATGCAGCATTACAAATAGCGGGGCTGCCTTTTTCTTGCTGTAGCTGGATGGGACAAACAGCGTGTAGTTCATCCGCTTACCCGCTTCTTTAAAAAAATACTCTCGATTTTGTATGCGATCGAGTGGCGCGGATTCGAGTAAGAGCGGCAGCAAGAGCAGTGCAGACAAGATGAGATTTTTGCGCATCATGTAAATTAGCAGCGGTTTGGTCTGTCGGCAAGTTACTGCCATTCAGGCCGGTTGATGCGTGACCGCACCTTCCAGTAAAACACCGTGGTCACCACGGCGAAGATGCCACCCAGTACGAGAAATACCTGCTGTGAGTTCATCTCGAATACCTGCTTGCAAGCTTGGAAAATGCCGATGCCCACCGCCTCAAACAAAGCCGCCATGGCTCCCGTGGTGCCGATGATGCGCCCGCGTGATTCGTCTGGTGCAAGTTTTTGTACCAATGCCTGAAGTGGCACGATGAAGAAACCGGCAAAAAGACCTGCGATCACAATAAATGTGACTACCAACCATATTTTATCCGGAAGGCTGCCAAGCACGAAGAAACAGATCGTTAGCCCGATTGCCCCGATGGGCACGAGGCGCGGCTGGATCTTGTGGCCCGAGATCCAGCCCGCGGTTAGGCTGCCTACGCCGATGGCCAGCCCCAGCGGCCCGAGCAGGTAGGTGCCTACCTGTTCTTCGTTGAGAGGCTGGCCGTTGATCGAGAGCACCGTCGTGTAGTCAGGCAGGATCAGCGTGACCATGTAGCCCATCAGGAAAAACACCGACCACAGGATGGCTAGAATGAACAGTGGTGTGCCTCCATGACGCATTTCACGCAGTGTGGATAAAAGAGGTGTGATGGGGTTAAAATGCAATTTGCCTTTAGGGTTGGCGGCTGGAAGCTTGGGCATCTGCTTCACAGCGATTAACCCGAGGATGGCCACCACTAACATCACCGTGCCCGGCAGCCAAAGCAGCCCACCCGGAGATGTGGCTTCCGCATCCGGCCCGCGATAGGCCACGTAAAGGAAACCGGCAATCACCGTCGCGATGATTGCTGCCAGATTTGTCAGCATGTTGATCAGCCCATTGGCGCGGCTCAGGTGCTTGGATTCTACAAGCTCAGGAATCAGTCCGTACTTGGCCGGGCTGAAGAACGCGCTCTGGATTCCCAGCAACATCATTGCCAGTAGGCAAAGCCAGAAATTTTCCAGCCAGAATCCGGCGAGCGCCACCAGCGCGAAAAAGATCTCTACTTTTTTCACCCATACCGCCACTTCCTGTTTACTGCGTCGGTCCGCCACCTGTCCCGCGATCACACAGAACAGGAAGAACGGCACCACAAGGCAGTATGCCGGGTAAACTTGTCCCCCTTCGCCCAGCATTGCCGACCACATGCCCGCTGCCGCCAAGCCGTAGGTTAGAACTGTCTTTAGAAGAAAGTCGTTTGTCGCGCCGAGGAATTGCGTGATCGTTAACGAGAGAAAACCACGGCTGAACATTGAGCGTGAGGTGGGGGTGTCGCTCATTCTGCCAGTCCCAACTCTGATGCCGCACCCTGCATCGCGGTGATCACCTGCGTGATATGCTCGTTTACTTCCATTCCCAGCAGTGCTGCCCCTTCCGTGATGTCCTCCCGCTTCACGGCTGCTGCGAAGTTTTTCGCCTTCATTTTCTTGCGCACACTTTTGGCGTTCATCCCCTCCAGCTTGCTTGGTCTCACGTAAGCCACGGCTGTTACAAACCCGCATAACTCATCCACTGCAAATAGCGCTCGTCGTATCGGCCGATCCAGAGGGTACTCCTCGCGGTTCCACTCCGCATGCGAAAGTATCGCTCCCACAACCTCATCGTCCACTTGGCGTTCGCGAAGGATCTTGGCCCCTTCGCGTGTGTGCTCCGGTTCCTCCGGCCAACGTTCGTAGTCGAAGTCATGCAGNAAACCTGCTAATCCCCATTGTTCTACGTCGCCACCGAGCAGCGCTGCATAATGCCGCATNGCCACTTCTACCGCCAACGCATGCTTTANCAGAGACTCCGACTTGGTGTACTCCGTCAAAAGGNAAAAGGNCTCCGCGCGCTCCATTGCTGNCAGCTTCCGTGAACCTTGCCGGTGTGTGAAGGGAAAACTAACCGATCTCCTCCAGTAACTCGGNCGTCCTCTTCAGCCGGGCAAANTTGGGNCGCCAAATCTTGAAGCATGCCTCGGGAAGATCTGGCCATGGTGAGGCCACGGCGTCCGTCACAGCTGTCACACGGTAGTTGCGCTGTGTTGCTGCGATNAGCGTTGCGTTTACGCATACGTCTGCCGTGATGCCNGTCATNAGCAGGTGCGATATTTCTTGGCTGCGCAGGGCGAGATCAAGCGGTGTGCCATAAAACTTGTCGTAGGTGTGTCCGCGAATCACCAGTTCCTCCGGTCGTGGTTTCAACTCATCAATTGTATCCGCAGACTCGACCCCTTCACCCGCGTTGTGCCCAACAAGGCAGTTGCTGGAGGGTCGGCCAAACCCGGAGTCTCCTTCACTAGCCAAATGTTCAATTCCGAACGGATCCCCGCGCAGACACGGCACGTTGTCTGCATAGACAAACTCCGTGAAAACCACTGGCGCTCCTTGAGCCCGGCAGGCCGCGATAAGCTTGGCAATATTCGGCACAATGTCCCACGCCGTCGCCACTTCCAGTGAAGCTCCTTCCGCCATAAACCCGTGCTGCATGTCAATCACCAGCAGCGCGGTTCGTCCGGGCGTCCAGCGGTGGGTTTTGTCGATGACTTTCAACTTGGCCTCGAGTATGGGGTCGATCTCGCTCATGCGTTGAAGTTAAAAACCGAGTACAAAAATTCCAAGCGAATCTGTCTGATTGCGGCTTTGACTTTCGAGAGGTAGGGCCATAGCTTGAGCGCATGCAATCCAATTCCCTCTCCAGACGTGACTTGATGAAACTGGCTGGTGGCGCAACCGTGGCCACGGCCCTCACCGCCCAAGGCGCCGCGAAAAAGCGCGGCGTGAAGAAGGGGCGCATTCAGCAGTCGGTGGTTCATTGGTGTTGGGGCGAGCGGGGATGGAAGGTGGAGCAGACAGCTCAGGCGGCGAAGGATTTGGGCTGTAAGAGCGTGGAGATCATCGGGCCCGAGCATTGGCCGTTGCTTAAGAAACATGGGCTGACTTGCGCTATTGCGCCCAACGGTGTTGAGGGGCCGCCATTCATGCGTGGGTTAAACAACCCCGACTACCACGAGATGGTTATCAAGGCCACGCGCGAAACCATCGATGCGTGCGCCAAGCACGGCGTCAAGAGCGTCATCGCTTTCAATGGTTACAAGTGGAAAAAGGCGGAGGATCCGAACAGCGGAGAAATCAGTCTTGAGGCAGGAGCTAAGAATTGCGTGAAGGGGCTCAAGAAGATTATCGGGCATGCGGAGAAGAAGGGGGTGAATATTTGCCTTGAGCATTTAAACACGCGCGATGATACGCACCCGATGAAGGGCCACCCCGGCTATCAAGGCGACAAAGTAGATTACGTGGCGGAGATCATTCGCGCGGTCGGTTCGCCCAACATGAAGATGCTCTTCGACATTTACCACGTGCAAATCATGGATGGCGACGTGATCCGGCGCATCGAGCAATGCAAGGACATCATTGGCCATATCCACACCGCCGGCAATCCCGGGCGCAAGGAGCTGGACGATACACAGGAAATCAACTACCCGCCCATTATGCGGAAGCTTTTGGATATTGGTTATAAGGGTTTTGTAGGGCAGGAATTTATCCCCGTGGGCGACCCCATGAAGGGCCTTGTTGAGGCAGTTGAGCTATGTGACGTGTAGCTTGGTTGATTGATTTCAAGTCATTTCTAGTAAATCACTGATAAAACTTCGATACGAACGGAGTCGATTTTTCCCCAAAGAAATTAAGATAAAAAAAGCCGCCCGAATCCGGGACCGGGGTCCCCTCATCGGGCGGCTACCAAGTCCTTCTTGGGTCGAACCTCAGGTTGCCCTGGGGCACTCCCCGCCAAGGGGGGCCTTATTAGGTTGCAAACTAGAACGGCAAGCCGATCCAACATGCACTCTGCCAAGGTTTTGCCTTTGGTGGAGGCAGTGGCCAATCAACCCGCCCAGAATCAACACGAAGAGCAAGCTCCTCAAGTATCGGCCGGGCTGGAACCTTAGCCTCAAATTACTCCAAGACCTTGGAACCGGGGCTGAAAAGAAACCCACCTCAAATCGCCCCGAAGGGCGGTCTTTGGCTTGGGATCACATCCCCGGAAGGACAATCACCCGTGGGCCTCTCGACCGGTGCTGCGCTTCTCCGAAGAGCCGTGCAACGAAGTGAAGATAACACGGAAGCGCGGGTTTCCAAGTTGGAGTTATTCAAAATATGTTCACGAGTTATTAACAACAGTGAACAAGATGGAAGGAGGCTGTTTATTACTATGATGTTTTCTTTTTATATGCGTCCAACCATGTCTTGACCTCGGCCTCGACCTTGGCCTTTTGCTCGGCGGTCACCTGGGGTTCCCTTAAGAGAGCCTGCACCTTGGGGGCGAAGACGGCCGCCTCCTTGTGTCCAAGCGCACCGGCGATGGCATACCATTTCCAAGCGTTAACGTAGTCCCGCTTGGGAAGGCCCTTGCTGCTGTAGTAAATCTCGGCGAGGTTGGCCTGCGATTCGGCATGGCCTTTTTCTGCTGCCTTGGAATACCATTCCATGGCTTTTTTGTAGTCTTGGCCGACGCCTTGGCCTCTTTCGTAGAGGTATCCGAGGTTGGCTTCGGCAAGCGTGTAGCCCTTCGCAGCCGCAGCGGTGTAGGCCTTGAAGGCATCGCCAAAGTTGCGCGCAGTGCCTTTACCAAAGTAGTGGAGGTCACCCAGCTCGTACAGGACAGCAGGGTCGCCCTTGGCGGCTTCGGCTTTCTTGGCTTCAAAGTCCTGCTTGGCCTTAAGGACGGCAGGGTTGACGGGCTTTTCCTGCGCATTGAGGTTGATCGCGAGGAACAGGGCAAGGATTGGAGTAGTAGTTTTCATGGCTTGGGTTGGGAATGGGTTGACGTAGTNTATAGGTGGTTCATTCAACGATGGTTGCTGTGACTGTGAGTAAATGTGCGCCGAGGTTGCCAAGGATGGTGNCTTTTCCGGACTTTAGAATTGCACTGCCTCGCAGTGAGTGCAGGCCTTTTTCCCCTTTTTTGAGATTTTCGTCATGACGCTGGACAGTGTAGGTGAAGCGGACGTTTTTGCAACCAGGCAGAGATGTGGCATCGCCGGAGAGTTCAAGCAAGTGCTCGAAGTTGGGGTCAGTGTGCGATCGTGTGATTGAATAGGGGCCTCCACTGGAGAGGATGAGGAATTCTTCGCCTTCTTCAGGGCTCTTGATTTGGAACACGAGCTTGATGATGTGTGCTGGAGGCGAGGGCTGAACACCCTTCTCGTGTGCCTGACCGGGCAGGATGAGGGCCAGAGTCATGAGGGCAAAGAAAAGCAGAGTCTGTTTCATGGCGGAAAGTTTACGATGTGGAAAGAGTGCCGCCAGTCATTTTTTGGAGGGGCGGGGTGCGTCCCAGATGGCTTCAAAGTAGCCGATAAACATTTCCTCTTCAGACTGCAGCCCGAACCAGACGGTTTGGTCGGGGTCGGGGTTGTTGGGATTGTCGGTGCTGTTGTCGTAGGTGCCGATTGCGTGGAGGACGGTACCACGCGGGAACCACTTTGGCTCGGTCAGNTCGTAGCGGTGCTGCCAGTCAAAATCAAAGCGGGGAACATGGAGGAGTATCTCGCGGCGTCCGTCGGGAAGTTCGGCTTCATACCGGAAGGTACTGCCGCGGTAGTGCATGTGGGGCTGGAGGGTGAGCAGGAGGGCGTCACGCTGAAAGCGATGGATGGCACGTACTTCGTGAGCCTTGGCACGGGGCGGGATTTTAAACACGACAGTGGCTGCGGCACGCGTATCGGAAACCTCCTGAGGCTTGTCGTCGGAGAACCAGAGGCGTAGTCGCGAGGTGCTACGTACTGCCTTGCCGTTGGGCTGGTAATGGACTTGAAATACGACGGAGGTTTTGGAAGGGAGCATTTTAGCGCGGCCTTTCGGCATCACCATTGGCCGGTCGCCGACAATGCCGGACAGAAAGTAGCCGTTCATGCCNCCGCCCTGGCCGACCATGAAATCGCGGATGAATTTCTGGTTGCGCCGGATCCAGAAACCGCGTTCGCCGCGCTTGGCCCCTTGCAGTACGGCAAANGGGTCGAAGCGCGGGGTCCAAGGNTCTTCGGGACGNGGGCGTCGCCAAGTGGGCTGGTTTAAGAAAACAAGCGTGTGGTGAACAACCTCCGGTGTGTCGGACACGAACTCGGCCGCGCGGACCCACTTGTTTTCCTCAAACTCCAGTTTGACCGGCACGTAACGGTAGGGNACACGGCCTTCGGCAGGCACGTTGAAGGGGGCTAGGCTGATAACGTGGTCTGGTTTGCCGAGGCCGAGCCCGGTATCCCACGCAAGCCGGGGCGGAGCCAGGTCGGGATTGCCGCGGNGTGCGCCGTTTTTCACCCATTGACGAACTCGGCGAATCTCGGCTTCCGTCAAGCCTCTGGCGTTACGGAAATGACCTATTTTAGGATCTGCATTCCAAGGTGGCATGCGTTTCTCGGTTACCACTTCACCGATCATCTTGGCCCAGCCCTTGGCCTGCTGATAGGTCTCAAGCGNAAACGGACCACCGCCGCCTTTGTGATGGCACTCTTGGCAATTCTGCTGGAGCAATGGCTCGATGTGCTCATGGAAAGTGATCTGCACAGGGAATGGGCTTTGACCTNGACGNCTCAGGTGTAGTGCACAGCCGTAAGCTCGAGTGGTTTTGGTGGCAACAGGTTTGCCTGCGATCATTGCGGTGAGTGCCTCGCGCAAGTATTCGCGATTTGGAGCGGGACGNCGGAAGGCTCCGACATTACCTGGTGTGGTTTCGCGAAAGCCATACTGGTCATCGACACCACCTCGATATTGCTCGCGTCCGGANGCATCAAGTACTACCACCTCGGTGGTGCGCTTGACGTCCAGCGCGCGTGCAAGCTGACCNTCNGTGTCGCGGATGACGGGGATGGNCAACGGGCGGGNAAGTTCTCGTAAGTCCACCAAGGTGTCCTGCGAACTGGAGCTGACCAGCAACATAAGTACGCCTTGATCCGAAAAGTCCCGTGCTAGTCGATCCAGTCTCGGCCGATAGAGCTTGGACATTGGACAACCGGCACTGGTCCAAGCAAGAACGAGAGCCTTATCGGCGGTTAGGGTGTGCAGTCGGCCATGAATATCCTTGGCGGACTTGGGCAACGCGGCAGCAAGTGGAAAGATCAGCAGCAGCGCTAGAGTTATACACACCTGTCTCATGGAAGAAATTACGNGCGCCATGTGTAGATGGTTACACGCTAATGGTCAATCCGCCTACATGCCCGGTTCAGCGGCGGTGGCAGGTCGCTTGAAGACAATCATTACGCCATAGTCGGTCATCTTATCATCCTTNTCGGTGTATGTCATTGGCGTGACGCTGACTACATTACCCATTCCGGTGTCTTCGAGGAATCGCGACACTTCGTCGTCAAAATTGTCCTGCCCGCCTCCCTGCCAGTCACCATGGCGGAAGGTGCGAATGGCCATCTGCATGCCGTTGGCGGGCGGTTGGGCANGTGCTGACTTGCCGGGGGGTGCGTGTTGATCGTTGCCTTCCTTTATCGAGNCTGCCAATTCCTTGGCAGTGTCCTCAATCTCTTTTTCCAAGTCTGAGGAAGATGGTGGAATTGCAGCGGATTCGGCGGATGTTGTTTGCGCTGGTGCAGTGGAATCGGACTCCGGCTTAGTCCGTAAATTGCTGACCTCAATCATCGTTGGCAGGATGTACTCCTTGCCACAGCCTTCCGGTGGCGGGCAAGCCAACTTTCCTTCGGTGTCCTGTGCCCAGATCGCCGCCAGTGTCGCCTCGTCAACTTCCGCGTCCATGTCGCAGAACGGGCAATCGAACAACACCATGTCTTCATCGACCCTTGGGTTTTTGCATTTCATGGCCGACCTTCCTGCTGATTATCTTACAAATANCAGCGAAAAAGGCCAGATTAAAAGTTGGCATAGCCATGGGNTTGTACTTTTGGAAGGAAGCGTTTAGCCAACAGCAAGGGCGATCGGTGGCGAGAAGCATCGCCAGCGACTGCTCAAAACGTATTACCTGTCCTAACCCTTCAATGCCTTCTGAGCCCCTTCGGCTGCGATGGCTAGGCATTCCTGAATATCGGGAATTGGGTTGGCTGCGTTTTCCTCATACTCGAGACTTAACGCCCCATCGGCGGGGAATCGGACCTTCTTTAGTGCCTTGAAAACACCCTTCACGTCGAGGTGGCCCTTGCCAATGATTACACCTTTCGCCTGTTTTTTCTGCTCAGCAAAATCCTTCAAATGAATGCCATAAAGCCGATCACCCAACTTGTGGATGACTTCAACAGGATCTTCCGCGCTACGGATGTAATGGCCGAGATCTGCGCAGAAGCCGATGCGTTTGTCGTGCCCCTTTACTGCCTTGAGACCGTCCTCAATCTTGTCGTAAAGCGCGCCCGGTCCATGGTTGTGGATCGCGATTCGCACGTTGTATTTTGCCACCAGTTTGTCAAGGCTGTCGAAACTGTCTGGTGACGGGTTGGCACTGATGTTGGGAATTCCCGCCAACTTGGCGAACTGGAAGATNCGCTCGTTCGCCTCGTGATTCTTCCCAAACCCGTTGACGCCATGTGCACTCACGCTCATATCGTGCTTGGCCAGCTTGGCGTTCATCGCGGCAATCTTTTGCTTGTCCGGNGTGATTGGATAATGTCGGCCGAAAAACTCAACCCAATGCAGCCCAAGGTCATCGATCTTTTGTAGAGCTCCTTCCTGCCCGTCGATTCCGAATGCTCGCAACGAGTAACTCTGGATGCCCATCGGGAAGCCGCCGTATTTCTTCAGCGAGGCTGTGCGCGCTTTTGATAGCTTGACGGACTTGGCGAAGAGTTCTGGAACATCAAACCAAGTTGCGCCCGCCGCGGCGGCTGCCGTCAGCGTGCCCTGCAAGAAGGAGCGTCGATTCATATTCATGGGAGCAGCCAGCATGCGTGGGCCATCCACTTGAGGCAAGTGGGTTTTGTTGGCTAGGCCAAATCGCTTTATCGAATCTTCACGCCGTAAAATGAANCCGCATTTTTCCAGAAGAGCTTTTCAGTCACACCAGTCCCTTTGGCTGAAAAATATTTTTTGATAATCTCCAGTTGCTCTCCATATTCCCCACCCCGATCTGTCACCGGCCAGTTGCTGCCGTAGATGAGGCGATCCTCGCCAAAGGCCTTCCAGATGACTTCGAAGATGGGTGCATACCATGAGACATCCTTGGGCGCGGGGAGGCGGCCACTGCGCTGAAAAATGCCGGAAATCTTGCAGTACACATTGGGGAAGGCGGCGGCGGCGCGGACCTTCATGGCCCAAGCGGCGTCAGCGGGCGTGCCGTTGATGATGAGGCCGGTGCAATGGTTAATTANNATTTTTAGATTGGGGGTGCGTTTGGCGATTCGCACGATGTCGTCGAGGTCATAATTGGCAAGGAGGACATCAAGGGTGAGACCCTTTTCGGCAAGCAGATTTAGATCACGCCATACGGCGTCGGTGAAGCCATCGACGCCCTTGGGGAAACTACGCAGGCGGATGCCCACGAAACGCTTGTCCTTGGCAAACCGGTCGAGAAACCCGGCAAATTCGTCTGTGCCCACGGGTAGGTTGCCGACGAGCCCAATGTAGCGATCTGGGTTGTGCTTCACGAGATCGAGCACCCATTGGTTGTCTTCAACGAGATCGCTGGCTTCGACAATGACCGTGCCCGAAACNCCGTTGGCCTGACAGACAGCATCGAAGTGCTGTGTCAATGTNGGCCGGAAAAGGACATCATCAGTTGGTGGCGGCCATGGAACACCACCGTCGCGACGGGTGTCGTAGAGATGGATATGGGTATCGATGATGCGCGGGGCGGAAGTGCAGGCGGTGAGGAGAACGNCAAAAAGCAGTGGCCAGTAAGCTGCATGAGACTTGAGTGGTGTGGCTTGAGACTTCATTGGTTTTCCGATGCGGGTGGGGATGGTTGTCTGGTAAGGGTGTGTTGTCTACTGGAAAAGCAATGGGCAGTGATCATTGCCAGCTGATTCTGATTACTGGCCATTCACCACTCGGGGTGCTGTTGTTTTACTTCTCGGGCTAGGCCGGGAAGGTACATGGGGGCACTGCCGATCATGATGGCGTCGGCACCGGCCTCATAGAAATCGGCAAGATCTTGAATGGTTGAGACGCCACCGACAGCGGCGATGGACAGGGAGAGTTTATCTTCCTGTATAATTGCTCGGGCTTGGCGGACGGTGGCGACTGAGGGTTCATGTATAATGCGACCGAGGACNCCGGCTTTCACAAAATCAGCGCCGAAGGCGGGCCGGCCATCGGGATGGAGAACGGGGCGAGCGATGCCGTTTACAAGAGTGACTCCGTTGGCGGGTTGATCGACGGNTTGAAGAAAGGCGCGGAGCGTCTCATCGTTGGGGAAAGTGGCGACCTTTAAGAGAAGGGGAGTTTGCCCAATGACTGACCGGATGGTTGTGGAGACTTCAGCGCTGAGGTTGGGATCGAGGTAGACTTGCCCCTCGGGAGAGCAAACATTGGGGCATGAGAGGTTGGCCTCAACGGCGTCGGCGCCGGCCTCGGCGGCCCAGGCGGCGCATTGGGCATAGTCGTCGGCGAGTTGCGCAGAGGTCCANCCGGGTTGNGGNCTGGCNACTACGGAGACNATCAAGAGCTGNCCCTCGCCAAGNCCTTCTTTGCACCGGGCGATGTCCTCTCGCCAAACATCGGGTGNCATTGAAGGCATGCCGAAGCAGACTGCAGAGCTNATGGCATTGGGGTCTGCNGGNGGCTGATCCAGCACATATACTGGGCCGTCNCTTTCGTCNGCATCCACATAGACCCAGTTGGGNGGCGGGTANCATTCGCGAGNGGCGGAACGGACGGTCTTGTAGGTCAACAGGTCGTAGCCTTGTCGTGCGTAGCCGAGAATCCATTTGCTGTTTAACAAAAGGCCAGCGGCAATGCCAAAACGGCTGGAGACGGAGAAGCCGAGAAATTCCTTATGAGGGGTGCCGGGGACTTCAGGCGGCGGATCGAGTGAGGGGCCGCGGTCGTAGTTTTCCTGATAGGAAGCGGCGATGTCGTAAGCGGGCTTCACTCTTAGTCGATGCGGAAACGGTGGACCTCGAGTTTTTGCTGGTCGTCCACGCGGCGCTCAAAGTAGCGGACGTCCCCCTGTGCCTTGACAGCAAGGGTGAACTTGACGGGGNCGCGATTGCCGTTTCGGTGGGTGAAGCAGCGGACATGGACAACGTATTCGCCCTGCGGTGCCCGGCCTTCAGCCCACACAATGTGCTCTGCAGGCTCATTTGAGAATGGTGGGTTGACGTTCATGTCCACATCAAGTTCGCCGCGACTGCGGGAATGTTTGTTGCCGAAATAAATCTCCTCACCGTGCGGGTCGCGGCAGTGGAGGTCGAGGTCGTCGATGGATTGCCAGATGAGGGCGATCTCCACGTCGCCCGACTTGGCGCCCTCGCGCTGGAGGCGTCGGGTGAACTCGGCATTGAACATGGAGGCGGGCGCAGCTTCGCGAAGAGGTGCATCACTGGTTCGCATGCCTGCCTCGAAGGTGACCTCGCGTGCAGTGGCGCGGTCAATAACGATGCCATTGAAGGGCTCAGATTCGCCCTTTACATACCTCACGCCATTCTTCTCTTCCGTCTCGGAGGCGTACATGACGCGTGGCTTGCTGCAACCGCCAAGCAGCAAACAGACGAGCAGGCCGATCATGGTCGCGGTTTTTTCCATGGGGAATTTCGAAGGATAGCCTGTCGCGCGCGCGGCTTGCAACCTTAGGGTTTCACAAAACGATAGGTACCGTCGTTTCCTGAGGCAATCTGTTTAAGAACGGCCTCGCCGATGGGGTCGTGAAAGGCAAGTGTGTTGACGCGCGTGGAGCGGTTGCGATTGGAGTTCCGAATCTGGTGGATAACCATCTGGCCATCGGCAAACTGGCCGTCGGACAGCAGCCAGATGGTATCCGGCCGGATCGAAAAAGAGTGCGACAACGACCGGCTGGGATCCGTGCCGCCGAATGGTCGTCTGCTATTCACCCAAGCCACAGCCCATTCGATGTTCTTGGGAGTTGCGGCAAGCATATTGTTGACGGGCATGCCCTCGGAGTCGCTGTTAAAGAAATAGATCATGAAGAATGCCCGCGGCGGAAGTGCTCGCAGGGTCTTGACCAGTTCGCTCTTCGCATCCTCAAAACGTCTGCCCATCATGCTGCCTGATTTGTCGATGATGAATACAAACCGGCGGCCCTTGCTTTTGGTACCGAAAAACGCGATTGAGTCGTCAACCTCCTGCTCGTCGTCCTTGAGTTGAAGAAGGCGAAGGTTTTCTTGTGCTACAGGATGGCCCTGCCGCGCCGCAGCGGCCCAGAGTTGCGCGGCTTTTTGCAGGTCTTTTTGCACCCGGCGACCTTCATAGTAGATTATCCCGAGGTCGGTCTGCGCATCTTTGTCACCCGCTAGTGCCTTGCGTTCCAACTCGGCGATATCGACAAGATCCAGCGCGCTGGCTGCCGCCTTGGCAGCTTCTTCGCGCTGGATGCGTTCAGCGGTCGCGCGGGCCTTGTCGTTCTTTTCCTCATCGGCCGCGGAATTGGCTGCGGCACCACCGGCTGGTGAATTGGCGGGGGCGGGCAGGGGGGCATTACCGGAATTATTAGCAGGCAACTTTTGGGTGGATTTTTCCACCGTGACCTCAATGGACTTGCCGCCAGACTTGGAACAAGCCATGCACAGCACGATGGCCACAAGGCCGAGCCAAGCTGCGCATGTCCTCATCACTTGATCAACATGCCACGTCTTTTACGTTGGCGCAAGTTCACTTGACCTCGGGTGGCAGGTTGTTTCGATTTCTGTAGATTCGAATGCCGATGATCGACCAGTCGTTGCGGTGCGTGCTACCGATCACTGGCCCCACGGAGAACAGGTGTTTGCCTGTTGCCTGCTCGTAAGCGGTCAGTGAAAGCCCTGAGATGCCTGTTCGTTGTTGGGCTTTGAAAAAAGAAATTTCCGGCGTCTGGAATGTGCCTACCATCGGGACGGGAATGGGCACGGCGGGGATGCCCAAGTTTGAGGTGGCTTCATCGATGCCTAATCCCGCTGAGCGTGCCTCCACGACAACTTCCGACGCGTTGGCGTCCTGCACAAGGTCCGCGCCAATTTGCAGCATGCGCGCGCGCAACTCGCCGATGACGAACTCTTGATCCAATGACTTTACGAAGCCTGTTTCGAGGAATACCTTCTTGCCTCGCAACGGTTCCGCCTCAATGGCTTTCGCTGCCGCCATTACTGCGTGGCTTAACATCAACTGCTCAGTGGCGGTTCTTTCCGTTTGGGTTTCGCGCACGGTGGTGCAGCCGACCGTGACGGCAAGGAGAGCCGGGAGAATGAACTTGGGGATCACGAGAGTTTGGTACGGAAAGAATGATCAATTTTCAATCATCAATTTTCGCATCAACTCCAGTCCTCCGCCACGCGCACCAGTGATCGCACGGCAACACCACTGGCACCACGAGGGGCGTGAGGCAGGGCTTTTTCGTGCCAGGCCGTGCCGGCAATGTCCAGATGCGCCCAAGGGGTCTTGTCGACAAACTGCTCGAGAAACTTGGCCGCCGTGATCGTGCCCGCATTGCGATTGCCAGAGATGTTGCGCAGGTCGGACTGCTCGCCGCGCATGGGGGCAAGGTAGGCCGCGTCCATCGGCAGCGGCCAAAAGCCTTCGCCAATAGACTGGCCCGCAGCGCGTACGCGGTTGGCCAGCGCGTCGTCGTTCGCGAGTAGCGCGACATTCACGTTACCCAAGGCGACGCTCACGGCTCCCGTGAGTGTGGCGGCATCGACAAGATGTGTTGCGCCTACGTTGCGCACGGCGTAGGTCAGGGCGTCGGCCAGTACGAGGCGGCCTTCCGCATCGGTATTCAGAATCTCGATGGTCTTACCGTTCATGGCGCGAACGATGTCGCCAGGTCTTGTGGCACGACTACCGGGCATGTTCTCCGCCATCGCCAGCACGCAGCTTACGCGCAGGGTTGGTTTCAATCGGCCGATGGCCGTGATGGCCCCTAGCATGGTGCCTGCACCGCCCATGTCGTACTTCATCGTCTCCATGCTTTTAGCGGGTTTAAGCGACAACCCGCCGGTGTCGAAAGTGATGCCTTTGCCCACTAGGCAGAGGTGGTCGGTGCTGTCGTTTTCGGGCGTGTACGCGAGACGCACAAGGCGCGCCGGCCGCGCGGAGCCTTGCGCCACGGACAAATGCGAGCCCGCCCCCAATTCCTGCAGTTCATCATCGCCCAGTATCTCCACCTCCAATCCCGCCGCTTCACCTTCCGCCTTGGCGCGGTTTGCGAATTCCTCGGGTCCGAGATCGTTTGCAGGAGTGTTCACCAATTCACGCGTCAGGTTTACTGCCTGCCCGGTGATGTCCCCGGCGGCGGCATCTCCCGTGCCGCAGATTACCAATTGCTCCAGTTGGTTGGCGTCGGTGTCCTTGTAGGCATTGTTCTGGTAGCTGCCGTACCATGCCCCTTCGATGGCGGGCCGAACGAGGCCCGCATCAGGCACATGGATTGCCAGTGAGGTGCATCCCCGACGCACTGCCGCCCGTACGGTTTGCCCGGCGGCCTTGAAGATGGCGTTCGCATCCAGCGCGTCACCCACGCCCACGAGGTAATGCGCGCGTATAGAACTATCAGCGGACGCATGCAGCACGGTTAGCTCTGCCGGCTTGCCTTTCGTCTCGCCACTTTCGATCAGTCCGTTCAGCAATGCGCCAAACGTGTCTTTTAGTTCGCCGGAAAATTCCTGCTCACTTGTGATGGGCCAAGCTAGGACGTCAACCTCAAGGCTGGTAATTGGATCGGTGTGGATGGTGATGTTCATTTGGTGTCTCTCTTGGGCTCGAGGCTGGCGATGGCGGACATCAGGTCGGCGGCCAGTTGCTCGTAAATTTCACGGCGACGCTCGGGGGTACAATCGGCGGCCTCGATACGCAATGATTTAAAATCAAGTGGCGCGCCAAACTTGACGCGCAGTTTCCATGGTCGGGGAATGAGGCGGTGGCGACCGAAGGCCTCATAGGTGCCAAAGACGCGGACGGGCAGGACAGGGGCTTGGCTTTTGGCAATGAGCAGGCCCATGCCGTGCTGTGCGGGCTGTGGCGCACCGTCGGAGCTGCGAGTGCCCTCGGGGAACATCATGATGGCGCAGTCGTCGCGCAGGTGGTTTAGGAACGTGCGCAGACCGCGGGAGCTGCCGCCATCGCGGTCGATGGGGATGCAGTTCCAGGAGCGCAGGATGATGCCGCCGAGCGCGCTTTTAAAGGCCGACTCGCGCGCGAGGTAGTGGATGACGCGGCGGG
>PBPF01000030.1 GCA_002724615.1 Verrucomicrobiales bacterium
GTACCATAATAAATCTGCTTGCCCTCCACGTCCTCAGGGGTCAGCTCTAGCATACGAATCTGGTCGCGAGTCATATCCATTGACACTTTACATTTCTGGCAGATTGTTTTTACGAGTCGCTGAGCAAGGACGCCGTTAACAGAAGTCGCAATCAGGAACGGTTCGACACCCATGTCCGAAAGACGCGTGATTGCCTCCGGGGCGCTATTGGTGTGCAAAGTACTCACCACCAAGTGACCAGTCAAAGATGCCTCGATACCGATCTTTGCCGTCTCNAGNTCGCGCATCTCACCCACAAGAATGATGTCCGGATCNTGACGAAGGAANGACTTGAGTGCCTTCTGGAAAGTCATGCCCATGGCATCGCTGATCTGCACCTGAACAATACCNTCGATGGGGTACTCCACGGGATCCTCCGCAGTAAGNATCTTAACCCCATCCCTGTTGAGCATTCGAAGGCAAGCGTAAAGTGTGGTGGTTTTACCAGAGCCCGTCGGGCCGGTAACGAGAAAGATACCGTTAGGTTGCTCCACGCAGTGGCGGATGGAGTGATCGATCTTTGGCGGAATGTTTAAAATGTCCAGTGACAAGAGAGACGACGAACGATCCAAAATACGAAGCACAACCGACTCGCCGAACTGGGTGGGCAGCGTGGACACACGCAAATCGATCTGCCTGCCACCGATGATNGTGTTAATTTTTCCGTCCTGAGGAATGCGNCGCTCTGCAATATTCAAGTTGGCCATGACCTTGATGCGCGAGCAAATTGCCGGGGCCAATTCCTTGGGNGGCGGGGTCATCATCTTCATGGACCCGTCGACTTTCATGCGAATCTGATAGTCATCCTCAAAGGGCTCAAAATGAATATCTGCCGCATGATCTTTTAGGCCCTGATAAAGAACTAAGTTTACGAATCTAACAATCGGAGTGTCCTCGCCAACCTCCTCGATCAATTGGTTGTTAGCCTCCTCNTCCTCGGGCGTGGGGCCTTCCTCAAAGCCGCCAAGTTCCTCAACTAGGTCATCAAAGGTCGGATCGGTGTTGTAGAGGCTTTCCACCATCTTGCCTATTTGCACAGGATCAGCGATCCGAAGCACAATTTGCCTCTGAACCTGATAACCCAACTCGTCGATGGTCATCGGGTTAAGAGGGTCGGCCATTACCACCTGGAGTGTGTCACCGTAATCCCCCACCGGCAGGGCCTGATATAGTTTGGCCGCTTCAACCGGAACGGTTGACAGCAGCTGCTCATCAAAATTCACCTCACTTAAGTCGATCACGTCTGTGCCCAAGAATTCCGCGATCAACTCCAACTGTTCCGCCATCCCAAGGATNCCTTCATCCTGCAGGAGCTTACTNACCCCCTTGCCGGAAAGGTTGTGTTCGCCCTGTACTTTTTCAAGGTCGGNGACNTCTGCCAAGCCGGCTTCCTTGATNAGAACCAGAAGCGGATCGGTTAACAACTCATCGANCATCAGGCCACTTCCTCTCCTTCCTCCATCANNGCCTGCTGCTCGTCGTGTTCCTTNAGNTTCATTAGCATGCCCTGGTAATCNGCCGACTTATTCAGACAATCATCGCGTGAAACGATGCCAGCNACGTACTTGTTGTATAGNCCGTCNTCNAGTGTCACCATGCCATACTTCGAGCCCGTTTGCATATCAGAAGTAATACGAAAAGTCTTGTTGTCACGGATGAGAGCAGCAATGGAGGGCGTGTTAATCATGATGTCGTGTATCGCCACTCGGCCGCCACCGACTTTTTTTAGCAGGATTTGTGAGATGACTGCCTGCAACACAGTNGAAAGCTGAATACGAATGGTCTCCTGCTGCTGCATAGGAAAAGCGTTAACAATTCGGTCGACCGTCTTGGCCGCACCCGTTGTGTGAAGAGTACCAAAGACCAAGTGACCGGTTTCNGCCGCACTNACGGCCATCTCGATGGTCTCCAGGTCACGCAGCTCACCAACAAGAATTACTTCAGGGTCCTGACGCAAAGCGCGTCGCAGTGCCTCCGCAAAGCTGGGTACATCAACGTGGACTTCACGCTGGGTGGTAATGCCGACTTTGTGCGGATGGTAAAACTCGATCGGATCTTCAATGGTNATGATATGCGCCTCCTCGTTCGTCTCGTTGATGATATTGATCATCGAGGCTAGCGTGGTAGATTTACCGGAACCCGTCGGCCCCGTCACGAGGATCATCCCGCGTGGTGTCTCAAGAAGGCGGTGTATCAGCTGTGGGTCCAGCCCAATTTGATCAAGCGTCAACAGATCGTTGGGAATCTGCCGTAACACAAGTGCCATATTACCGCGCTCCTTGAATGCTGAAACTCGAAAGCGNGCCTTGGTCCCAAAGGCAAACCCGAAGTCCGCACCACCCTTGGTGCGAAGCTGCTGTATGTGGTCGTCGGACGCAATGGATTTGACCAAAGACTCTACATCCTCCTGCGTGCAGTCTGGGCCACTGACGCGCTTCAAAAGCCCACCCTTACGGTAGGCAGGCGGAATAGCCACTCGCACGTGTAGATCGGCACTACCTGTGTCGACCATCAGGTTGAGCAGGTCGGGCATTTTATATGCAGGCTCGTGTTCAGGCATGGCTTAACNCTTACTCACTTACTTCACTGGAGGTTGAACGATGGACTTCGTTAAAGCTGGTCATTCCTGCCAGCACCTTACGCACACCGTCCATTCTCAATGTGTGCATCCCTGCCTCGACGGCGTGTTCACGCAGTTCACCTGTAGCGGCACCATCAATNATCATCCGNCGATCCACGTCGTCCAANCCATAGACTTCAAAAATCCCCATNCGCCCCTTGTACCCCGTNTCATCGCAGACCTTGCAACCAACGCCTTTGCGGAAGGTAGCATTNTCCACCTGTTCGGGCGTCAACTCTAATGAAGTNATTTCGCCTTCTGTGGGTGAATANTCATCAATGCANTTACTACAAATGCGNCGCACAAGTCGCTGAGCCATNACGCAGCGCGTGGAGGCTGAAACGAGAAATGGCTTTATCCCCAAGTCAATCATCCGTGTGATAGCACCGGGCGCATCGTTGGTATGCAAGGTCGAGAAAACAAAGTGNCCAGTNAGNGAAGCATTAACNGCAATGGTGCCTGTCTCNGCATCNCGAATCTCCCCAAGCATNATNATGTTNGGNGCTTGCCGCAACATGGAGCGCAACGCTGCAGAAAAGGTCATGCCGGCTGACTCGTTNACNTGCACCTGATTGATGCCGGTNAGCATGTACTCAACCGGATCCTCAACTGTGATAATCTTTTTCTGNGGCGTATTGAGAAGGTTNAGACAGGAGTANAGNGTGGTGGTTTTTCCTGAACCAGTAGGNCCTGTNACAAGNANAATNCCATCNGGCATGGANGCACATTGCTCGAAGGTNTCTTGNTCCTCNCGCATAAANCCGAGNTGATCAAGCCCNAGGTTNAGGCCGCCCTTGTCCAAGATACGCATGACCATGCTCTCACCGTATTGCGTGGGCAGGCANCTGACACGNAAGTCNATGACCTTGTCATTGATGANTTGCTGCATGCGNCCGTCCTGNGGNACACGCTTTTCGCCGATGTTCATCTTGGACAAAATNTTAATGCGGCTGATCATNGGNCCGTGAAGTCTCTGCGGNGGNAGNTTNCCAACGCGCAGNACNCCGTCCACNCGATAGCGAACACGCAGNGAAGTTTCGAAGGGNTCAATATGAATNTCTGAGCATCCCATATCATACCCATCGGCAATNATCTGCGAGACGAGACGAACAAGGGGCGAATCACTGTCTTCTTCCAGNTCATCCTCTGTCGGTGGCTTTTCCTGCTCCTCCGATTCCTCAATGTCGATNTGTGTTTGTGAAAGTTCCTGCACAACACGCTCGACCGCCTCNCCCGTGCCACCAAAAAATCGCTCGATGGCATTCGCAATTTGTGACTCGGTGGCAACNAGGAACTGAATGCGATCGACCTCGAGTAATCGCTCCAGCGCATCAATAGTCTCTAGATCNCCAGGATCACTAATCGCGATGCTCAGNCAGCCGTCGACATAATCAACAGGAAGGACCTGATAACGCCGNGAAATATGACGGGGGAGTAACTCCAAAAGCTCGTCGCTTGGTTGCGNGTCACTGACGTTGGTAAGCTCCAGCCCATATTGCATAGCGCGCGCGCGTGTAAGGTCGTCTGGACCAATAACCTTCTGAAGCACAAGCGTATCCACCACACCCGCTCCTACCTCCTCAGCATGCGTGCGCGCTTCCTCCAAATCGGAGTTTTCGACAAGACCCATGTTGCAAAGGGTCTCAACTAGATAGTCATCGTTTACAGCCACAGTTGGGTAGCGTTCACCCGCCCAATCTACATCTGAAAACCCCAATTCGTCAAATCCAGCTGGATTCCAAAGAATGCATCATAGTTCATCAAGATTGGGAAAAATGAATCATTGAGCAACTTGAGATAAAAAAAGCGGAACCTATTGGCTCCGCCATNTTTTTAACTCAAGTGCTGTTGGTTACTTTTCCAGTTTCACTACCCAAATATTCCGGAACCGCATAGGATTCCCGTGGTCCTGCAGCCCAATCGGNCCGGGNCCNTGCTTGCGNTAGTTGCGCACNGCGCGNTGNGCGGTGGGTCCNTTCAGTTCCTGCTTGTCGTGCACGAGCACNCCGTTGTGNNANACGGTNATNANCGCCGGCTTCANCANTTTGCCGTCCTTGCCNAACTTCGGCATGTGAAACTCGATGTCATAAGTCTGCCATTCGCCGGGCGGGNGGCAGGCGTTTACCAGCGGCGGNTGNTGNCCGTACAACGCCGCGCATTGGCCGTCGGCGTAGCTAGGGTTCTTGTAGGAGTCGAGNACTTGCACCTCGTANTGGCCGCAAAAGAACACGCCGCTGTTGCCGCGCCCTTGGCTGTTGCCNACCACCTGCTTCGGTGTGGCGAATTCCACGTGCAATTTAACCGAGCCAAATTTCTGTTTGCTGCTTAATTGGCCCGAGCGCTTCGTCACCTCCATGTAGCCGTTTTCAACCTTCCATTTGTTNTGGTTCCATTGGCTCGTANTCTTGCCGTCGAAAAGAACGATTGCGCCTTTTGGTGGCTTTNCGCCGAGTGTCTTAGATGGGCCNGCCTTTACCACCTTTGGCCGCGGACGATTCGCGTCGTGCACGCGCCATTTCTGGCCAGGGATTTTCGGCGTGTCCGTGTAGCCGGGCAGTTTCTTGTCCGCCGCGTCTGCATCATTTGCAAAACTTGCGGCCAACACCATCATTGAAAACAGAGCTGTCTTTTTCATGAATGCGTGGTTCGNCNCNAAGCCTAATGNCNCCNGCGCNTGCCGCAAGCAAACTTTGCCTTGGCCACANCTCTTTCGCCCGCTAAAAACCCCCGTGCCACGCCNGCCCATTGTAGATNTGCGCAACCTCCGCCTTGAGCGCGACGACACCACTATTCTGGCCGGCATCGATTGGCGNATTGACCCCGGACAGCATTGGATAATCCTTGGCCCNAATGGCTCAGGCAAAACNTCACTGCTNGCNNCCCTTACCGGCTACACAACTCCCACTNCCGGCGAAATTCACCTGCTCGGCCAAACATACGGTGAAAGCCATTGGCCCGANCTGCGGAAAAAGATTGGCCTCGTCAGCAGTACTATCAACCAACTCATGGCTCCCGACGAACCCGCGCTNGAAACCGTCATTAGCGGCAAATATGCCATGATTGACCTCTGGCAAACGCCAACCCCCGCTGATCGTCGCAAGGCCAGCGCCATTTTAAAACAAATCGAGTGTACCCCCCTCGCCGACCGCCCATGGCGCCACCTTTCCCAAGGTGAACGCCAGCGCATCCTCATCGGTCGCGCCCTCATGGCCCGACCGCGGCTGCTCATCCTCGACGAACCTTGCGCTGGCCTCGATCCGGTCGCCCGCGAACATTTCCTTCAATTTCTCAACCGCCTCGCCCGCCAACCCAAAGCCCCTGCCCTCGTCCTTGTCACTCATCACGTCGAGGAAATCATGCCTGCCTTCACCCACGCACTGCTGCTAAAAGAAGGCCGAGTCAGCGCTTCTGGAAAAATGCATGAAATCTTAACCAGTAAAAACTTGAGCACATCGTTTGGGTTCAAGGTGAAGCTGGAAAAGAAAGATGGACGGTACGCAGTGAAAATTTCGGCTGCAAAGGGAATGATGTAACAATCAATACTGCGGCCCCGGAAACCACGGCTGAAATTCTTCATCTCCAATCCCGTTCAATTCACTTTTGGTTTTTTCCCCGCTGGCAACGGATATGATTTTATCGAAGATGCGCTGGCCAACTTCATGAAGTGTTTCGGTCCCATCGATGATGGTGCCTGCGTTGATATCCATGTCTTCCTCCATCCAATTGTAGAGAGCAGTGTTGGTGGCCACCTTAATGCAAGGCGCCGGTTTACAGCCGTACACACTGCCACGCCCGGTGGTGAAGACGCCGACGTTGCAACCGCCGGCAACCAACCCGGTCATACTCACCGGATCGTAGCCCGGCGTGTCCATAAAGCCGAAACCGGCCGTGTCAATCAGCTCCGCGTAATCGTACACCGCCATTAACGGCGACTGCCCGCCCTTCGCCAGCGCACCGAGGCTCTTCTCGTAAATCGTCGTCAACCCGCCCTCCTTGTTCCCGACCGACGGGTTATTGTCGATGGTGCTGTCGTGCCGGCGCGCGTAGTCCTCCCACCAGCGAATCTGCCCCATCAACTTTTCCGCTACTTCCGGCGACGCAGCGCGGCTGGTCAGCAAATGTTCCGCGCCATAAATCTCCGTCGTCTCCGCCAACACCGACGTGCCGCCGTGCCGCACCAGCTCATCAGACGCCACGCCCAGCGCGGGATTTGCCGTGCAGCCGCTGTTGCCATCCGACCCCCCACAATTCTCCGCCAGCAAAAGTTTCGAGAGCGGTTGCTCCGTGCGCCGCGCATCCGCCACCTTCGGCAAAATCTTCTCCACCGCCTTCACTGCCGCCTCGATGGTCTTCAGCGACCCGCCCGTGCCCTGAATCGTCATGAACTCCGGCGGCACTTCGCCCTCGCGCAGATTGTCCAAATCATAATCCTCGCGAATGCCGCGAATCTGGTTGTCCTCACACCCCAGTCCAATCATCACGTAACCCGCAATGTTCGGATGCCGCGCCATGTTCCCCAGCGTCCGCCGAATAATCTGCATCGGCCCGCCGGGGTCGACGCCGCAGCCGCCCTGTGTCTTGAGCGCAATAACGCCATCGATGCCCGGATACTCCCGCTCGAAATCCGCCCCACGAAACCGCTCCACCACGTAGCGCGAAACGGAGTTGGAACAGTTCACATTGGAAATCACTGCGATGTAATTGCGCGTGCCTGCGCGACCTCCAGGGCGCGCATAGCCATTAAACATCCGACGCTCCGCTTCCGGATAAAACTCGGTTGGCTGATAATCCACACAGAACGAATGTTCGCGCTCATAGGGTTTCATCACAAGGTTGTGCGAGTGTACATGCTCCCCGG
>PBPF01000031.1 GCA_002724615.1 Verrucomicrobiales bacterium
GGCGAATAATCTGGCACGGTCGAGTTGGTTCGCCCTAATCTCACTCCCATGAAATCCCTTCATTCAAGGCTGGTTTTTTTACTCCTGATTCTTGGCTTCGCGTTAAATGTGCAGGCGCAAAACCGGCAACGAACGCCAACGCCTGAGGCGCGCGTGGCGAATTGGCTCAAGACCATGGACAAGGATGGGGACAAGAAGATCAGCACCAAGGAAGCCACGGGCTTGATGCAGAAAAACTTCCGCCGCATTGATGCCAATAAAGATGGTTTCCTTGTCCAGATGGAGCTTGAAAAACTTGCCCGGCGTCTTTCCCGGACCAGCCAAGGACAGCAGAATCAGCGCGGCAATAATCGGCGTACAATGTCCACTGAGCAACTGCTTAGAATGGTGCCCCAGGATGTAATTCTTGAGCCGGATATCGCCTATCGCGAGGGCGAGAGCGAGGCATGGAAGCTCGACTTGGTGATGCCCAAGTCAAAAAGCAAGGAGGCCCGCGCAGCTATCGTCTTTGTGCATGGCGGCGGATGGCGGTCTGGCGACAAGCGAAAAGGCTATTTTATGCGCGGGGCAATTGAGTACGCACAGAGGGGATATGTCTGCATTACTGTTAACTACCGTTTAATCGCCGAGGCCCCCATGCCTGCCAGTATTGAGGATGTAAAGTGCGCGGTGCGTTGGCTGCGCGCCAATGCAAAAAAATACAACGTGAATCCGAAGCGAATCGGGGCCTATGGCAACTCTGCGGGTGCGCACCTGGTCTGCATGCTCGGGCTGGCGAAACCCGAGGCCAAGCTTGAAGGGGATGGCCCTTATCAGGAACAGTCCAGCCTGGTTCAGGCGGTATGCGCCTCAGCAACTCCCACCAATTTTCTTTTATTTGATAACCGACGCAAAGCCCGACGCACCCAGCCCGGTGAACTATTCGCCGGCCCGGCCGATACTCTCGAAGAACGTGGCAGGAAAGCCTCGCCTTCAACTTATGTTGCAGCCGATGCTCCTCCCTTCCTTTTGGTCCACGGGACAGCTGATACAACCGTGAACATCAAACATGGCGACACATTCCACGGGGCCCTAAAAAAAGCGGGAGCCAAACATCTGGAATATATTCGCGTTGAGGGCGCGGGCCATGGGGTGTTCCATCAGTCATCCAAAAAAACATATCCTGCGATGGAGGCATTTTTCAAAAAACACCTTCTTAAAGCTGGGAGATAGATCGCCTCAACGAGGTTGCGCGTCTGTGGTCAATCTGCCAACCTAAACCCATGAACCGCCTTTTTCTTTCCCTCACTCTCGTTGCCGTTTCCGCTGCTGCCGCGGAGAAACCCATACTGTGCCGCGGCCATTATCATTCCGAGGCCGAGGCCATCAAGCAACTCGCGCGCATGTCGTCCACGCACAAGAATCTCGCGCAATGGAAAGCCCGCGCGTCAGCCGTTCGCCAGCAAATCCTTACCGGCTCCAAGCTCAGCCCGCTACCCAAGCGCACGCCGCTCAAGGCCATCATCAAGAACAAGCGCACGTACAAGGGCTACACGGTGGAATCCGCCACCTTCGAGGCGCGGCCTGGATTTTTCGTTTATGGCAACCTGTACCGTCCGCTCGGACGCAAAGGCAAGCGGCCGGGAATCCTCTGCCCGCACGGCCACGCTCGAGGAAGAGCCGGAGGTCGCCTGCGTCCAGACCAGCAGAACCGCTGCGCGACATTGGCGCGAATGGGCGCGGTGGTGTTTTCCTACGACATGATCGGCTATGGCGACTCGGAACATCTCGGCTGGAAACACAGCCACCCACAGGCGCTGACATTGCAGACGTGGAGCAGCGTGCGGGCAGTCGATTTTTTGGAGAGTTTGCCGGAGATTGATAAAAAGCGCATCGGCGTGACGGGCTGCTCGGGTGGCGGTACCCAAACTTTCCTGCTGACGGCGATTGACGATCGCGTGGCGGTGAGCGTGCCAGTGGTGATGGTGTCCGCACATTTCTTCGGCGGCTGCCATTGCGAAAGCGGCATGCCNATCCACAAAACGAGCAAGCTCGAGACGAACAACGCCGAGATCGCTACGCTCGCCGCGCCGCGTCCGCTAAAGCTCATTTCCGTGGGCGGCGACTGGACAAAGAACAACCCGAAAGTGGAGTACCCCTACGCGCAGTCGGTTTACAAATATTTTGGCGCGCTGGACAAGGTGGCCAACACGCACTTCCCGAACGAGAAGCACGGCTACGAGTTCATCAAGNGGCAGGCGATGTATCCCTTCATGGTGAAACACCTCGGGCTGGACGCGAAAGGCGTGCTCGATAAAAAAACCGGCAAGTACGACGAAACCGGCAACACCATCGAGCCCGTGGACACCATGCGCAACTTCATGAAGCTTGAGGACATGCCCAAGCACGCACTCAAGCCCGGCGCAATGGTTTCATTCAANTAGTGTTAAACANAGNNCCGCTNNGTCGCATAGGCNGAGTGNGCTTTGNGTTTCTTGGGAGGATCACACTTNCAACNTCTGNTTACGCATAGGCGTTGAACAGGCGGCCGGCGTTGTAGCGGTGGCCCATCAGGCCATAGAGAGANGGGCCGCCNTTGCCATTGGCGGGGACACGGGTGACGGGGNAGCTTTCGGCCATGGACTGCGCTCGCACACGGGAGGGTTCGGTATTCATGCGGCGCGCGTACTGATGGGTCCAAGCAGTGTACTTGGCCTTGGCAGCGGCGGGAGCGCGCTGAGCGCGGTACATCCGTTCACGCGCGGCGGCAGCAGGCCCGCTGTTGAGCCCGCCAGTNGAGTCCGTACGCGCGTAAAAAGGCACGGAGGATGCGCCCGAGATTTCCATGGTTGTCCCAATGCAGAAACACGACACGCCACCAGCGACGCGAAAGGGGGTTCTGCCAGCGCGCGGATTATACCACCAATTGGATTTGTGGGAAAGGCTAAGAAGGGATCAGTCCTTGAGGGCAACCGAGGCGCGGATTTGGCGAAGGGTTTTCCAGATGGGTGTGTCGGGCTTTTTGGGGGAGGCGCAGACAAAAAGGTAGTGGTNTGGAGAGTCCTTGTATTGCCAAGTCTGTAGCTCGAAATGGAGAATCTGCATTTTCTTGGTGGCGAAGGGCTCGAGCCAAAAGACCTCGGCTCGATAGGATTTCGCGTCCAACGCGCCCTTGGGCATGGGATCGTTCTTCTCCAGTGCCTCGAGCTTTACCGTGAACTTGCTTGTGTCGAGCTTGGGGTTGCGCATGACGTTTTTGGACAAGCCGATATAGTAGGTGAGCAACTCGGTGCGGAGAACCTTGGGGGTAAGCTCGGGCTTGGCCTCGAGGGCGAATAGGAAGACGTAGCTGAAGAAGTCGGGCTGGTCGGCCTTGAACATGCCCGGAGCAAAGAGGATTTCCTCTATACCCTTGAGCTTCATGTCCGGTGCAAAGCGGGGCGGCAGCTTGATTCGCTCGCCAAACCACTCGGCGGTGGGTTTCTGGATGACGAATTGCTGCAGTTGCGGCGGCNTGGCNGCGCTCAGAGTGAGAGTGCCGGTGATCANGATGATGAGGGCGATGGGTTTCATTTTTTGCCGATGGCGTAAAGTGACTCGAAGCCGCGCAGGTAAATGCGGCCATTGGCCAGCGCGGGGGAGGCGGTGAGTTGGTCGTTGACCTTATTCTTAAAAAGAACTTCGAACTTTGGGCCGGCCTTCAGCACGGAGATGGTGCCGTCACGGGCGGTGACGTAAACATTGCCGTCGGCGGCGACTGGCGATCCTCTGTAGGTCTGGGCGTGTGCGCGTTCGGAGTAGTNCTGTTCACCAGTGGCGGCGTTGAGGCAGGCGATGGAGCCATTTTCGCGGTTGAGGTAGACGTTGCCATCAAGTATCAGCGGCGAGACAACATCGGGCGTACCGCGCGTCAGGCGCCATTGCTCGGCTTTGTTTCCAGGCATGACGACGCCGGTTGCGCCCGGCTTGAGGCCCACCACGCCGCGCCCCTTGGCGGAGGGAATGACGAGTAGGTCCGGGCTGGGGACGGGTGAGGAGACAAAGCGCAGGGTGCGGTTATAGCGATCCTTGGGGTTAAGCTCGGCGACGCGCCAAAGTTCCTTGCCGTCTGTGAGGCGATGGCCGATGGCGTAATCATTGCCGTGGGTGATCAGCTGCGCCTGCTTGCCGTGACCCCAGATGCAAGGGGAGGTGTAGGCGTGCTCGCATTCAGCCACCCCGTCGCTGGNNCGCTCAACTTTCCAGATTTCCCGACCGGAGGCGGCGTCCACGGCCACGACCCATGCACCTCCGGAATGNATNAGNTGCAGGTACAGCCGGNCCGCNTGAAGCACGGGCGTGGTGTGGTAGCCGAAGCCGAGGCGGAAACGGCCGTAGCGTTCNTGCGCGTTGAAGCGCCACGCCTCGTTGCCCTTCATGTCAAACGCGGCAACCTCGCCGGTGCCGGTCATGGTGTACACGCGCTGGCCGTCGGTGCTAGGTGAGGGGGAGGCGAGGGTGCGCTCGCCTTTAGCCCGGCCCTTGCCCTCGGTAACCTTGGCGGTCCATTGCAANTTGCCGTCGGTGCTGACTGAAAGGAGCGAGATTTGTTTTTCCTCCTGAGCAAGCAGGAAAATCTGATTGCCCCAGACGATGGGGGTCGCGGAACTGCCGCCGGGCAACGCCAGTTTCCACGCGACNTTCTTGTCCTCGCTCCACTCGACGGGCAGGCCTTTCTCTGCGCTGAGGCCATTGTAGCTGGGTCCGCGCCAGTGCGGCCAGTTGNCGGCGTGGAGGCAAAAGACGGTCGTGAGAATGACGGTAACGAGGAATAGTCTCATGATTAATAGATGTGCCAATGGGTTTAAATCTTCACGCTAGGATATCTTTCACCACGTGGCCGTGGACGTCGGTGAGGCGGAAGTCGCGGCCTTGGTAACGGTAGGTGAGGCGGCGGTGGTCGATGCCGAGTTGGTGGAGGATGGTGGCGTTGAGGTCGTGGATGTGCATGGTGCCGGGGGTCCACTTGTGTTTGTCCGGCTGAGGCTTGAGTTGGTTGCCGTCGGCATCGGCGATGTTGTAGCCGTAATCGTCGGTGCGGCCGTAGGTGATGCCCGGCTTGATGCCGCCGCCGGCCATCCAGATGCTGAAACAGCGCGGGTGATGATCACGCCCATAGTTATCCTTGC
>PBPF01000032.1 GCA_002724615.1 Verrucomicrobiales bacterium
AAGCTCACCAGCGATATCATGCAGGAAGGTTTCACCACCGACACTACCGAGGGGATTCAGACCTTCCTCAAGAACCTCATTGGGTTCTACGTGATCATGGAAGGCATCTTCTTCTACTCGGGTTTCGTGATGATCCTGTCCTTCCATCGCGGCAACCGCATGACCGGTATTGGCGAGCAGTTCCAGTACATCATGCGCGATGAATCCATCCACATGAACTTTGGTGTGGACCTCATCAATGGCATCAAGGCCGAGAACCCCGAGGCTTGGACGCCTGGGTTCCAGAAGGAAATTGACGGCCTCATCGAGGAAGCCGTAGAGTTGGAGATCGCTTACGCGCAGGACTGCCTGCCGCGCGGCATCCTCGGACTAAACGCCGGGCTTTTCCGCGACTACGTGCAGTACATCGCTGACCGCCGCCTCGAGCGCATCGGACTTGGCAAGCGCTACGGCTCCGCCAATCCCTTCGAGTGGATGAGCGAGACCATCGACCTAGCCAAGGAGAAAAACTTTTTCGAGACAAAAGTCACGGAGTACCAGGGCGCCAATGCATTGAGTTGGTGAGGTGGAGAACGAACGGCGACCTCCAAAAGGGGTCGCCGTTTTTTTTTGCCCCGTCGCGCCTCATGCGCTAACACATCTGCCGTGGGTGTTCACTCTGACCAATGGATTCGCCGCATGGCCACTGAGCACGGCATGATTGAGCCGTTTGCTGATGGACAAGTGCGCGCGGCTGAAGATGGCAGCCGGGTCATCAGTTATGGCGTCTCCAGTTATGGTTATGACCTCCGCGTGTCCAGCGAGTTCAAGGTGTTCACCAATGTGTTCAACTCCATCGTCGACCCCAAGGGCTTTGCCGAGGATTCCTTCGTCAACGTTAACGCCGACGAATGCATCGTTCCGCCAAATTCCTTTGCCCTCGCGCGCAGCGTGGAATACTTCCGCATTCCGCGCCATGTTCTCACCGTGTGCCTCGGTAAGAGCACCTATGCCCGTTGCGGCATCATCGTCAACGTCACCCCTTTTGAGCCCGAATGGGAAGGCCACGTGACGCTGGAGATCTCCAACACAACGCCGTTGCCCGCGAAAATTTATGCCAACGAAGGCTTGGCGCAGGTTCTTTTTTTCGAGGCCGAGGAAGTCTGCGAAACCAGCTACGCTGATCGCGGAGGAAAATACCAAGGCCAGACCGGCATCACCATCCCCCGCATGTAATGCTCACCCACGAGAAAATCCCCGCCGCCGAGGCGGACAGTGACTGGCTGATGGTCGTGCTGCACGGGCTCGGCGATAGCATGGATGGCTACCGCTGGATGCCGGATGCGCTGGGCTTGCCGTGGCTCAACTACCTCCTCGTCAATGCGCCCGACGACTACCATGGCGGCTATTCGTGGTACGACTTCTTGGACAATCCCGCCCCCGGCGTGCAGCGAAGTCGTGAAGCCCTGTTCGAGCTGCTCGACGCCCAGCGCGAAAACGGTCATCCCCCCGGGCGCATCTTCCAGTTTGGGTTCAGTCAAGGCTGTCTGATGACCATGGAGGTGGCCATGCGCTATCCGCACCAGTTGGCCGGCTGCATTGGCATCAGCGGCTACGTACACGAGCCGGAGGTGGCGCTGCAGGAACTTTCACCGGTGGCCAAGGAACAGCAAATCCTCTTCACCATGGGCACCTACGACCCCTTGATCCCTGCGGAAAAAGTGAAAGGCCAACTCAACTTGCTAAAAGCCGACGGTGGCCTGCAAATCGAGCCGCACGAATTTGCCAAGGACCACACCATCGCCGGCGAAGAAGAACTCGCCATCATTCGCGATTTCGTGCAGCAGCAGAAAGCTTAACCCGCTCGACTTGGATGCGTTCGCGGGCGTCCACCCCTAGGCCCATGCCAGCGGCGTTCTGCAGCAGCTCACGGTTGACTGGGGGCACTCGCACACGCGCGCCTCGGCTTAAGCGCTCGAGGTCGTCCATGGACAGAGCATCGAGCGCGACGGCGTCGTTACTAAAACGCAACTCATTCATCACTGACGAGTATTGCAGGCGAACCTCGCCGGCAAGGTATTGGCACAAGAGGGCGTCGGTGACATGGATGACGGCCTTGGAGACCGTCGAGTAATACTCAACCTGTCCATCTGGGTGGAAGGTCTGAGAGGATGCGTCTTCACCGTTGGGGTGCAAAATTTCTACGGTGGCCTCTATTTGATTGCCTTCTTCCAAGGCGTCACGCAGGGCAAAACGCCAAGCCTGAAGGGGGGGGATCGGCTTAAGCGGTGACTCTGGCCGATAAAAAAATGCATAGGTCGTGTCGATGTTGGGTGGCAGCAGCTTTTGAATGCCTTCGCCGCCCTGCTGGATGACCTTGTCCATGACTTCCTGAAAGCCTTTCTCCAAGATCAAGCCGCGGCGTGTGGTCATGTTAAACATGTCGGGCACTGCAGACTTCTGGAATCTGCGGCCGAGTTTGAACCGCAGGACGTTGTCGCATGCCTCCATGGACAGACCGTAGAGGTTGCCTTGAACACCGACAGCGGGTTGGTGCAAGAGCGGGCTGATCTGGATAATCTTGTCCAGTCGGCGTGAAATCAGCCGCGTGGTGTGTGAGAAACGGCTGTAGCGTTTCTTGCCAAAATCCAAGTCGCCGCGCGTGAGGGGAACATGCAGGGCTGCCTCATGTTTTATCAGACGATCGAAGCCGGCTTCCATGGCGCCCTCGGCGCTCACACCCAGTTCCCGGGCCAACCGGACGAAGCCGGAAGTATGAAGGTTATCGAGGCGCCGATCCCACAAGATGATGTCACGACCGCGAATTCCGGCGGCGAGCAATTGGCGCACGACCGCGCGCACCACGGCGAGTCGTGTGCCGATCACCGAACCCGGTGCGGAGGTGACCTTGATTCCGATGGTTTCCCCGGGCGACACAAGGCTTCGCCAAGCAGTCTTCAAGTCTTGCTGGCCAGTCCAGCGACGGATTCCAGTGGCGACCATGGAATGGACGACATTGTCTTGGGGACGAAAAAACGCTCGTGGATTGGCTGCATCCCGGGTTGCCCCGGCATGGATTACCGACACGACGCGGGCCTTTGGCTGTTCCGCGCTCGAAATCGCCGCCCATGCGCCCGCCAAAAACATGGTTAACAGCCGTGAATAAGGCGAATAACGCAGCTTTGCCATGGGTTTGATGTTCATGGAAACTGGTCCTTGGGGATGGTACAGGAAATGCATACTTCGACGACAAAAAAAGGTGGGCACCGTGCTGTAGCCTCATGGCTGGCGGTTGGCATGGCGGCGGTGCTGGCGGGCTGTGGAAACTCCGGTCCGGAGGAACTGGCGAAAGGGGAACAACTGCTGCGCGAAGGTAACTACCCTGCGGCCATTGAACTCCTGACCAAGGCCACCCAGAACCTGCCTGACGATTGGCGCGGCTACAACTACTTGGGCATGGCCTATCAGCGGCAAGGCGATTATGAAAATTCCAAGGAACAATACACAAAGGCCTTGGCACTCGTGGACAAGAACCCCGAGTTGGTGAACGAAGTTAACGTGGTGCGCTACAACTTGGGCCGGCTGTACCTCGACCATGGTCGACCGGCGCAGGCCGCCGAGGAACTGGCCACCTACACACTGCAGGTTGGTGATTCCTTTTCCGGCTTCTTCTGGCGTGGTACTGCGGAATATCAAGCGGGCACTGCGGACAGCCAGCCTGAGATGCTGGAGCGAGCCGAAACCAGCCTGCGCCGCGCCATTGAACTGGATGCGGAATCCACTGCCGCTTTCAACCGGTTGGGCATGGTGCAAATGGCTTTGAGCAAACCGGTGGATGCGCGTGCCAGTTTCCTGCGTGCCCATGCGCTCGACAAGCAGTTTGCCCCGGCGATTTTAAATCTCGCCGTCATCCACGAGCAGCATCCTGGTGAGGATGCCCACCAATCACTCAATCAAGCGTTTCTTTACTACCTCGCATACCTCGACTTGGCTGAGGAGGGTTCTGACAACTGGACTGCTGCGCAGGCCGCCATGAACCGGTTGAACTTGAAGCTTAACCCGCCTACCGTCGCTCAGACCGAACCTGCGCCCGCCCAGCCTGAGCCCGAGGCCAATGCTGGCCCGCGCGCAAATCCACTTCCCGCCGAGCCGCTGCCGCCCTTGACCCCCGACGAGTTTACCGTGCGCGTGCCACTTGATGGTAGCGGCCGTGGCACCATTGTACCTACTGTGCCCACGCGGCCCACCCGTCCACTACGCAACACCAACGTCGAGCCACTCCCGACGCCCGTTCCGCCGGAACCGGTCAAGCCCGTGGAGCCAACACCAAAGCCAACGCCGTCACAGCCTGTCACGCCGCCGGATCCGCCAAAGCCCGTGGAGCCCAAGCCACCCGTCCAGCCACAGCCAGTGGAAGTCGCCAAGAAGCCTGAGCCCACCCAGCCCGTTGTTCCAAAGCCGCCCCCAGCGGCCGCCAAGCCTACAACTCCGGAATTGCCTGACCTGCCGAACGTTGCGCGCTACACCTACACAAACCCCGCGCGACCTGTTGACGGAGATCGAAAAAAGGCCAATGAACACTTCAAAAAGGCGCGGCACGCTCACGGAATAAATCGCCTGCAACAAGCCGTCGCCGGATATAAGCAGGCCATCGCCGCCGACCCCGGCTACCAGCAGGCTCACCTGAACCTCGCCTTGGCGTCACATCAGGACGGTGATCACGCACAGGCACTGAAATCCTATGAAGTTGCCCTCAAACTTAATCCACTCTCGATTGATGCGCGGTATAACTTCGCCCTTGCTCTGCAACAGCGCGGTTTTTACCTCGACGCTCTGGCTGAGTCGGAGCGGCTGCTGAAAGACTTGCCCAACCTGCTCAACGGCCACCTACTCGTTGCCAACCTGTATTCCGAGAACCTCAAGCTGCCGCGGCGCGCCAAGCCGCACTATGAAAAGGTGCTGGAAATGAACCCCCGCCACACTCAGGCACCCAGTATCCGCCAGTGGCTCAGCGCGCACCCGTGAGCGGCGGCCATGGCCGGACTTATCGCCCAGTCAACCCTTGACCAGATCCGCACCGCCAGCGACATCGTGGAGGTGATCGGCGGCTGCTTCCCGCTCAAGCGCGCAGGTGCCAACTTCACCGCCCTTTGCCCCTTCCATAAGGAAAAGACTCCAAGCTTCAGCGTCAATCCGACCAAGCAGATTTTTTACTGCTTCGGCTGTCATCAGGGTGGCGACGTGTTCAAGTTCCTTCAGCAATATGAAAATATAAACTTTCTGGACGCAGTCAAGCGACTGGCAGATCGCGCAGGAATTGTGCTGGAGTTCGAGCAGTCGCCGGAATACGAGAAACGCCGTGCAGTGAAGGACGCACTGCTGGAAATGCATTCGGGCATCGCGCACCGCTGGCACACGGCGCTGCTGAACGACGCGGTTGCTGAACCCGCGAGAGACTACCTGAAACGCCGCGGCGTCACTGAGGAAGCGGTGAAACTTTTCCAACTGGGCTACGCGCCCGATGACTGGGCGGACACCGTCAACTGGGCGCGTGGCCGAAAGTACGACCTGAACCTCGCCGAGCAGGGTGGGCTGGTCATCAGCAAAGAGGACGGCGGCCGGCCGTATGGGCGGTTTCGAGGGCGGCTGATGTTTCCTATCTGCGATGAGCAGGGCCGGGTGATTGGTTTTTCAGGGCGCGTGCTTGATCCAGAGACCAAGGGCGCAAAGTATGTCAACTCGCCCGAAACACCGCTCTTCCAGAAAGGCCGCGTGATATACGGACTGGATAAGTCGCGTCGCGCGATGCTGGACGAGAAAAGTGCGCTGATCTGTGAAGGCCAGCTGGATCTAATTGCCTGTCATATGGCAGGTATCCGGCACGTGGCGGCACCGCAAGGCACTGCGCTCACCTCTGATCAGGCGCGCGTGTTGAAGCGTTATGCTGATGAGGTTGTCCTGTGTTTTGATTCCGACACCGCCGGACAGGCTGCTGCCGTGCGCTCCTTGGACGCGCTACTGGAAGCCGGGCTGGCGGTGCGGGTGATGACTGTGCCGGCACCGCATGATCCAGACAGCTTCATTCAAGAACAAGGCGCAGATGCGTTTCGAAAGCGACTCACTGGCGCAGAGAGTTTCTTTGATTTTCACCTACGCCGGTTGTGCGAGACGCACGGCACGGATACTGACGCCGGTCGACGTGCCGTGTTGCGTGAGATGGGCGAGGCGCTGCGCAAGGCCGACGACGCCGTGCTTGCCGACCGTTGCGCGCAGCAAACCGCATTGGCCCTGCGCGTCTCGGCGGAAGCAGTGCGAACGGAGTTTGCCAAGGCTGCCACCGGAAAACCCGCACCAGTTGAGCCCGCGACGCCCGCGCCCGTTGCACCCGTGGCAAAGCCTACCCCGCTGGAATACTGGCTGGTGCGACTGCTGTTTCTCGCAGAAGACGAGCAGGTCAAAGCACTTGCCACGGAGTTGGAATTGGAATGGATCGGCCATTCGCTGGTGCGTGAGGTTGTGGGTCGGCGGATGGAGGCCGCGGCCCAAGGCGACTGGCGGGGTGTGCCCGCGTTATTGTCGGAACTGGACGAGGCTGCGGCTCAACTACTGACCCGTGCCATGGCTGCTCGGCAGGATGTGCCTGCGCCATCCACGCAACTGGCGGATCTGGTAAATCGGCTGCGCGACCAGTTTCAAGAAAAACAACTGGCCCACCTTACGCGCGAATTGGCGCGCACCGACCTCACTGACGAAGAAGAGGAGCGACTCTTGCGTGAACACGAGTCGCTGCGGCGCCGCCGGATGGAGGCCGCCAATGCGGCTTGAGCAACCCGGTTTGCTCTTGCCTTGTGGCTGCGCGTGAATATTTTTGACACATGGACACGGTAATCCTCCTCATTGTTTCCGGGGCAGTGATGCTGATGCTTGAGTTATTCCTGCCGGGAATGATCGCGGGCATTGGCGGTGCGATCTGCCTGGTGGCGGCTGTGGTGGTTGCATTCCTGCACACGCCACACGGCTGGTCGGTGTTCGCGGGCGTTTTAATAGGCGGGACGGCGGCGACAATGGCTTGGTTTGCGTGGATGCCGCGCAGCTTTGTCGGCAAGCGGTTCGTGGTGAAGGAAACCATCGGTGACGCCAACGAACCCGATCTGGAACTGGTCGGGCAGGAAGGCGTGGCGCGTACCGACCTGCGTCCGGCTGGAATCGCGACGATCAACGGACGGCGGCTGGACGTAGTGGCCGAGGGCGGCATGGTGGAAAAAGGCACGGAAGTGAAGGTTGTGGAGGTGGACGGGGTGCGGGTGGTCGTGCGGCCCGCATGACAAAGGACTCGACACGCCTACGCCGCTTGCTAAAGACTCCCGCNAACAAACGGGATTAATAAAGAAGGGAAATCAAAATGGAAGCCACCACTATCATCATCCTAGTCGGAATCTTCATTGCCTTGGCCATTCTCATTGCCATTGGCAGTTTCATCTCCATNTGGATNCGGGCATGGACCTCGAATGCGCCGGTGGGGTTCATCGATCTTTTNGCGCTGCGNCTCCGGGGGTTGCCCGTNGGCGCGGTGGTGAACGAGCGCATCACGGCAGTGAAGGCGGGCATCGAACTGANCACCGACCAGCTTTCAGCCCACTATCTGGCGGGTGGCGACATTCANCTGGTGGTTGCGGCACTGATTGCNGCTCAGAAGGCGCGCATTAATCTGGATTTCGACCGCGCCTGCGCCATTGACCTTGCGACACGTGACACGGACAAAAACGTTTTGAACGCGGTGATGACTTCTGTGAACCCGAGGGTGATCGATTGCCCGCCGCAGCACGGTAGTCGGAGTACCATCGACGCGGTGGCGAAGGATGGCATTCAGCTTCGGGCGCGCGCGCGGGTGACGGTGCGCACCAACCTGGACAGCTTCGTGGGTGGCGCGACCGAAGAGACGATCGTGGCGCGCGTGGGTGAGGGCATCGTGACAACCATCGGTTCGGCCGAGACGCACAAGGCAGTGCTCGAGAATCCGGACGGCATCTCACGAGTTGTGCTTGCTAAAGGACTGGATGCCAATACGGCGTTTGAGATTCTCTCGGTCGACATCGCTGACATCGATGTGGGTGAGAACATTGGCGCCAAGCTGCAGGCCGAGCAGGCGGAATCGAACAAGCTGGTGGCGCAAGCGCAGGCGGAGGTGCGGCGCGCGGCTGCGGTGGCTACGGAGCAGGAGATGAAAGCGCGCGTTCATGAGATGCGCGCACGCGTAGTGGAAGCGGAGTCTCTGGTGCCACAGGCAATGGCCGAGGCATTTCGCAGCGGGAACATGGGCATTATGGATTACATGCGAGTGAAGAACGTGGAAGCCGACACTGGCATGCGCGCAAGCATCGGTGGTGCAGGTACGCAGACGCAGGAAAAGGAGTAACCGGTTTCCCTCATGACCCAGATCTTCCCCATGCTGGCCATTGACCTGCAGGATCTCTGTTGGTTGTTGTTTGTGGGGTTCTTCGTGTTGTCCAACGTTTTCGGCGGCAAGAAGAAAACTCCGGAGGAGGAAGAACAGGAGATGGCCGAGTTTGAGCGGCTGATGGAGGAGGAGAAAACTGCGCAAGCGGAGCAGCCTCAGGGGTCGGGACAAGTGCGCGCACAGAAACAGGCACAGCCGCCGCAATTGGCAGCACAGCCAACTTCACCTTCCCCCGTGGCCCAAACAACCGCTGCGCCTGACCTAAAGACGGAACTGGAACGGTTGATGCGAGGTGTCGCGCCGCAGCCTGTGCAGCCGGAGCCGACAACCACTGCCCCACAGCATTTCTTTGAAGAGCCACCCACACCGCCGGTTGTCGAGGAGCGTGAATCTCCGCCATTGACGGCGGCCAAGGATGCTTACACGGAGGCCAGCAAGCTGCACGAACGCGTGGTCGAGCGCATGGAGGGTGTGAGCGAATCGGTGCGTCACCATACGGTGGCACCGACGGGCGATTCGGTGTTGCAGCCGCAGGCGATTCAGGACGCGGTGGCGATGGTGCGGCGACCGGAAGGGGCAAGGCAGGCGATCATCGCCTCGGTGATCCTCGGGTCGCCAAGAGCGCTAGGGCAGGGGCAGGATTCGTTGATTTAATCCACGAACGCCATCTCGTTGGAGAGCAGTAACACCTGCGCGTANTTCTCCCANGGGCTCAGCGGCTTCTCGTAGCCAGAGCCGGCGAATTCATCAGAAGATTTCCATTCGGTGACCTGCAGGGAGTTGTTTTGCTTATCCAGTTCAGTCAACACATCCTCGGAAACTTTGACGACGGGATCCCACTTGAAGAAATCTTGGTAGGGATATTTCTTGCTATGGACGAGGAAGAAAAGTGAGTCGCCGCGCTTTACCTCCACATCGGCCTTGTTGGAGCCGCGTCGGTTGCGGCGGGAGTCCTGTTTCCAGATTTCCTTGGCCACTTTACCGGGCTCGCTATGAATGATCATGCCTGTGACGCCATCCCAGACGTTATCGAGACTCTCTTTGGTGCGCTTGGCAAGTGAGCCTTTTGGAGCATCCTTGGCGGCTTCAGTGGTATCGTCATAAATCTCCTTGGCGTTCTTGCCATCGAAGGCACGGCGGAACTCAGTATCGAGTTGATGCTCGAGCGTGCCAGAGATGTCTACTTTGGTGGTGCGCGGTGCGATCCAGCGACGAATCACGGCGTATCGACCACCAGTGTCGGGATGACCGCCAGCGGCGTCGAGCCGCAGATAGCCGGCGCCATTAACCATGGAGTTAGGCTTGAACTGTGTGGCGCGCCATTCCTTGCCGTCAAAGAACTGGAACGGGAAGAATGACACGAAGGCGTCGTGCGATTTGGAGTCGTGCTGAAAAGTGCCGAAGCCGTGGGTCCACGTGTTCATCTGCGAAACTTGCGTCTGTTGGCCGCCGGTCTGGTCCTGGATGAAGCGCAAACCAAGTTTCAGTTCCAGAGGCTCGGGGTCTCGCTGATAAACCAACTGGTAGAGGCGCGTTACGCGTGCGGCGTCATTGGGCATCATCAGAAATTCACGCCGGGTGACAACATTGTGTGCGGCGTCGGAGAGCATTTTGTTGTTGAGCATGAACAGTGCCTGCTGGGCCACCGTGGTATTGGCTCGCTGTCCGGCCGTGGTATCAGGGCTGGCAAAGTCGAATGTTTTGAAAATATCCGCCAAGTTCCGTCGGTCAACCCGCGCGTATAGCGTGCGGCGGTAATTCAAAACCGAGCCTGATAGTTCCACCGACTTGGCATTGGACATGTCCAGGTCCAGTCGGCCGCTGACCTGCAGCATGCCGTCGCGGAAGGACTCAAAGTCCAGACGTCGGCGGTTCACGCGATGAAGGTAGACATTGTCCGCATCCTTGCGCGCATAACGAGCGCTGCTTTCGGAGGATTGCTGGTAGGTGTTGGATAGCAGAATGAGTCGGTGGACTTTTTTCATCGTCCACGCCGGTCCACCCTCGTCGCTCATAAAGTAGGTGGCCAGCCAGTCGAGCAGTGCCGGATGACTTGGGGCTTCCGCACGCAGACCAAACTCGCTGGGGGTATTCACAAGCCCGCGCCCGAAGTGGTGCAGCCACATGCGGTTGACCATCACGCGTGCAGTCAGTGGATTATCCTTGCTGGCGATGGCTTTGGCCATTTCAAGCCGACCGCTGGAGTCCTTGGGGAAGGGCTTGCGGTCCTTGTCGAGAATCTCGAGGAACTGGCGCGGGGCCACGTCGCCGCGCATGCCGCGGTTTCCTTTAATCATGATTCGCTCATCGACCGGTCGGCCCTTGTCCACTAGCACCATCGCGCGCGGGGGCGAACCGTTGTGCTCGCGTTTTAACTCGTCAATCTTGGACAGGAATTTGTTCTGCTCGTCGCGTTCCACGTTGCGCTTTACGCGCTTGATACGGTCAAACTTGAATTCCGCCACCGCACCACGCCCATACATCACACGCCGAACCTGCTCCCATTGGTTGGCCAGCTTCATTTGCTCCTTCTCCTCGGTTGGCACGCCTTGGAACTGGTAGTCCAGCTTGCGGACAGCGTCCTGAAAAGAAGTGGGCTCCTTGAGATCCTTGTCTTGCGCGGCCTTCTGCTGGTGCAGGGCGAGTGCTCCCTGCCACAGCCTGCCGGAGGTGTAAAACAAGGTCTTGTAGCGCTCCGCCACGTCGAGGAAGTTGCGCGGCGCGGGCTGCGTAAGATACTTTAGCACGATGGGGTTGATCTTGCGGCCTTTGCGTTTCTTGTTGTCGTTGACAATCTTGAGCGCAGTGCGCTGTGACTGTCTCGAGAACGCCGGGCCGTTCTTAATGTTCAGCTGTGCGTAGGCAACCCAAGGGCCAAACACAGCGTCGTCTTCTTTCTTGCGCGAGATATATTTTTGGAACTCGTCGCCAATCTCCGATTTTAGTTTGAAGTCCTTGGTGTCCTTCTCGAAATCCCGGCGGTTATCACGGATTTGCTTGTCGTCCTTGCGATAGAGCTCAGCGTGCACCATGTAAAGGTGCGCATGGCTGCGCGCGTTGTGTGTCCACTCATTCTCCAGCCCGTCCTTGAACAATGTGTGGGCGCGTTCCAGCTTGGTGAGTTGGGCCTTATACTCGAGATAGGCCGGATTACGAGCCAGCACTGCATCATCCTCGCTGGGTAGCAGGATGGGCTTGTCCTCTTCGCTGGGTTCCTGCGAACTGTTGAACACGCCATACATTGAGTAGTAGTCCGCCGTGGGCACGGGATCGAATTTGTGGTTATGGCAACGCGCGCAGTAGACGGACAGGCCCATCGTGCCGCGGGTCACCACGTCAATGCGGTCGTCAATGACCTCCTGATCGTTGCGATCGCGTCGGCCTAACGTGAGAAATCCCATGGCGGCTTGGCTGCCCTTGTTCTGCGACTGGTTTTTTGCAAGCAACCGGTCGGCGGCGATTTGCTCAATGAGAAACTGGTCGTACGGCTTGTCTCGGTTCAACGCGTCTATCACCCACTTACGGTAAGTCCAGGCGTATATGAAATCGCCGCTTTCACCGCGCCGGTTGCCCTCGCCCGATGTATCGGCATAGCGCGCGACATCCAGCCAGTAGCGGCCCCAGCGTTCGCCGTATTGCGGTGACGCCAACAACACATTTACCACTTTTTCCCACGCATCGGGATCTGTATTGTTCACAAACGACTGCACCTGCTCGTAAGTCGGAGGCAGGCCGAGGATGTCATAAAACGCTCGCCTGATAAGTTTCTCCTTGGCCGCCGGTTGGGCCGGGAGCATCCCCTGTGTTTCCTGCCGGGCCAGCACAAAGGCATCGATGGGGTTGTGGGCCGCCCATTGCTTGAGCTTGCCACCATAAATTTTCGCTGGGTCCGGCAAGGCCGGCCGTTTAACCGGTTGGAAGGCCCAGTGAGCCTTGGCTTTTTCGCGATCCTGCTGGTTTTTGATCACCGCGGCGTTTGTGCCAGAGCGT
>PBPF01000033.1 GCA_002724615.1 Verrucomicrobiales bacterium
GTTGCTGATGATTTCGCACTTTGGCAACATCTTCTGGAGTTCTGCCACACCCGCCCTTGTCACTCTGGTGTCTTTCAGGCCAAGCCATGATAGCTTCCTGAGCTTGGTCAGCATCTTCATTTTGAATCCTGCGTCCATTATTTTGGTATGGCCCAAGTCAAGGTGAGTAAGCTTCCTGAGTTTCATCAGTTTCTTGAATCCTGAATCCGTTATTTGGGTGCCAGCCAAGCCAAGTTCGGTGAGATTTTTGAGCTTGGCCAATTCCTTGAGGCTCGCATCTGTTGTTTTGGTGAAGCTCAAGTTGAGCCTCGTCACTTTCCCTAAGTCCGCCTTGGTAATTTCGCCATTGGGTTTGTTGAGTTCTTTGCGAATGGCTGCCTCAATGATCCTGCCAGATTCTTTTTTGGTGAATTGCTTCTTATCCGCCCCAGCCACAGATGGACACAATGAAAGAGCGATAGCGACAACACAAAGAGAGGCTGCTTTCATCGCCCGCGACTATACCGCCATCATCGATCACGGCAAGATTTGAGAGAGGCATTTGCCGCTATATACAGCAGAATCTTTGATTCAGATTTTTGTCAGTTGTTGTTGCGTCAGTTTTAGGTCCCACATTTTACGGCCGTTCATTTGAACCCACTCGGCATGCAGGGTAGCGGGTGTCTTGCTGGAATCCACTTCCAAACGCAGCCAGACGTGAGGGATCGACGCGCCTTTGATTAAATCCGGATGCGGAACATTCAGCGAAGGAATCGTACCGTCATGAATTGGCGAAACAATAAACTGATAAATCGGGTAACCGACTTGTTGCTCTGTCTTGTATCGCAACAGCCTGGAACAATGGATATCTCCGCCAATCAAAACGGCCCCCGAGATTTTCTTTTTGCCCAAGAAATCAAACAACGCCGCGCGTTCATGCGGGTAAGTCATCCAGTCGTCTGATTTCCCTTTCTTTTTATCGTCCCAGATCATCCCTGATGTGATCAGCTTGAATGGCGCTGTTGATCTCCCCAAGCTTTCGAGCAACCAATCCCATTGACGGCGGCCAAGCAAAGTTGGTTTTTTGGCGTCCACCGGCGAAGGCTCGGTACCAGCAAACCAGCGCGTGTCCAGCAAGAAGACTTCAACTGGCCCATAACGGAACTTGGTGTAGACTCCCTTGCCATTATCTCCGTGTGTCTGGTTTGCGCGATACTCAACAAACGCCTGTCGGGTATTTTTTTTACCCGGCAAATTACCATCAGAATTATTCCTACCAAAATCATGATCGTCCCAAGTGCCCCACACAGGACGCTGACGCATAAAACAAGAAAGCTCGGGAATCGACAGAAATTCTCGGTGCTTTTCACGCGCCACCTGCAACACAGTAGAATCAATATACGGAGTATCCCCTAACAGCACTAGCCCCTGAGCCCCGCGGTCCGCCATCTGNGTCCACAGCGCCAGCGGNTCCGTCTTGGCACACGATCCGAATGCTAAACAAACCTTNGCTCCACTATCGTGCGCCGGCGCGGTCTTAAAAAAATAATCATCACCTCCAACAACAGTTTTCCCATTTGACTCAATATTATAGCGATACCGTTGGGCCGGCTTTAGACCTGCAATATCCCAGACAACACAACGATCGTTATCAGCAATTGCCTCGCCCGTTTTTTTTGCGATCAGCNCACCGGACATGTCACGAATCACAAGGCTGTAGCTGCCTGCTTCGGCGGGCCGATACCAGAGCCGGGCATGATTCGTCGATATATGACCAANCATCGGGCCGACTGGCNTATCTTTGGCAGTTTTAGCGACAGCAGTGGATGCACCAGCAATCCCGGTCGCCACCGACAAACTGAACTCTCGTCTGCTGATCTGTTTCATATCAGTTGCTTTCATTCGTTACAATTNAGCGCCTAAAAATAATAAANCAGCCTACTTGCCACCGACCATACTCACGGCAACGCTGGCGTCAATGAGCAGCTTATGAATCAGCAGCAGAAATTGGCAAGGCCAGAGGATTTTCACCTGCTGTTGCCGTGCGAAGCATGCTTTAGCATGAAATCAACCAAAGGTTTGGGATCCTTTAGTGAATGTGGATGATGACCCACCTGTTTGTGAATCACTTTAAATATGCCGCCCATCTTTTTGTAGCGCTTCTCTGCTATTCCCGTGTTTTCAGCAACAGGAACCACCTTGTCCAGGTCACCCACAACNTGAATGATCGGTATGCCTGCCTTCGCCAGCGGTTCAAGATTATCNATTGGGTTTCCTGTGTAGGCCTTGGCCTCAACGGCATTCTTGAAGCCATAGGCCTTGAGAATTCCGGCATTGGAATGGCCGGGCCAACTCTTGAAATCCATCACCGGTGCGTCTCCGTAAATCGCGGCTACCTTATCGGGGTTTGCAGCAGCCCAGTTGTATATAATTAATCCGCCACGACTCATTCCCTCGAGAATGACCTTCTTGGAAAAGCCATGATTCTCACAAAGATTCTTGTAGAAATNGTCCCAACGTTTCACTGCCTTCGGCGCACCAAATAGNCCGCTGACGTTGCAGTAAACTATATGATAACCTTTCCGAAGCATCGCAATGTCGAATTGCGGTTGGTGGCCAAAGAAACGCGCGCGCCAAATCCATGGTTTACCTTTGGCCACCTTATCCGGCACGACCACCATGTTTCCCTTGTCTCTATAGATGTCGAACCCATTCCATTTCGACTTCTTTCCCGGGAATGCACCATCTTCAGCAAATGTTTCAGGCACACAAACACCCATTAAAANCGAAATTATTGTGATCAAAAACTTCCTCATCGCGGCAAGGATACCNGCGCTGTCGCGTCCGTCAATGGTGAGGGCGGGTCAAAGCTTTCATCCGTCCAGCTGTTTNGTCCGCCCATAACAATTAGGGCTTTTGAGAACGATAAATTTTTAGGCGCTTATCTTTTTGGCGTCCCTCCCCCCTNAGTTGAAGCGCATCCTCGTACACTTCAACTATGGAGTAAGCGGTCTCAGTCGTATCCACCATGCCTTTGAGCGTAACGTAATGAACGTTGGATTTTAATCCGTAATTNCCACCATGATTATGTCCATTCATATACGCTACAACGCATGGATAACGAGCCAGCAACTTATTAAGCGCTGCTGCATTCCATAAGTTATGAATATTTTCCGGATATACGGGGAAATGACAGAAGAGAATTACAAGTTCCTTGTTCTTGGAGGCTTCTTCAAGCTTGCTCTCAATCCACTTTATCTGACGATCTCCAACGGCTCCATTCCATGTAGGCGTACCCGCCTTTAGTCTTCGATGAAAAGCTTTGGCGGCAGCAGTGCGCGGATCATCTTTNGCATACGCATACAGACTAATATCATTCCCATCTAGAACCAANAAACGCCACCCTTTGTGAGTGAAATCATAATAACGCTTTTTCATNCCAAGCTTGGCAGGNACAAGCTCCTTCTTGTCATCAGCAACTGAAAAGTCATGGTTACCAAGCACATGGTAATGCGGNGCCTTCAAACGATTATATATAGGCGTCACCTTTGAGAAGCTTTCAAAATCCCGGTCAATAAAATCTCCCAGATGCACAACAAATGCTAAATCCAATTTATTGAAATGCTGCACGCAGTGGGCGAGCTTTTGCGCTGAAAGACTATATTTCCTGACAGCACTGGTTCCATTACAATACTGACAATCCGCAATGGCTCCAAAACGGAAGAGCGGATTCTTCGCCATGGCATCCCCACGCCCGACCACCAACATCAAAGCGAGTAAGACCACGTAATGTGAGACAGCTTTCATCGCCCCCGACTATACCGCCACCATAGGCCGGGGCAAGTGTCAGGGTGAAAACAACCTGTGCAGGCCGCCGNGATTGATGGCGTGGACTGGATTGNGCTGAGACTGCGTTTGTCCCACTTTGGGAGTCATGCTCATCCTTATGAAGAAACCCCGCCAAGGACGTAATAACAGAACAACAACAATCAAAAATGTGGACCGGCGCAACGACCGGAAAAAACTCGATGAATGGTACCGCAATCGTCGCCTTGACTGGGATGAGGCAAGGGANGGTTCCTTCTGGGGNTGCNGAGGGCGAAAGGGNGCGCAGATGTGAGAGGTTCCAGCTTNTGTTAATTNTTCAAAGNGTGCGTATCCATGATAAACATNGGGACTGAGGCTNAGGTTTACCGGACTGCCTTGGAAGAATAACGGAATGTTCGCTTGTNGTTNGCCGCGTTGAGCCAACTCGCCCTAATCAAAATGATAGAAATGGTGGCTGGAGCCAGAATTGAACTGGCGACACAGGGATTTTCAGTCCCCTGCTCTACCAACTGAGCTATCCAGCCACGGCGCCGAATTGGCGGGCGGCACAACATACCCCAACTTCGCCCTCCCGCAAGCCATTTCCGCAAGCTTGACCATCGGCGGTTCGACGCTGTTCAATGGTCGCGAACCAAGACGTTTCCAGATGCCAACTTACACCTACGAGACCATTCCGAAAAAGAAGGGGCAAAAGCCGCGCACGTTCGAAGTTGTGCAAAGCATGAAGGATCCGCCGCTCAAGAAACACCCGGAAACTGGTGAGCCCTGCAAGCGCATCATCACGGGCGGCTGTGGCGTGGTGTTCCACGGCCCNAGTATCATGAGCATGAATGTGCCGCGTAGCAGAAAGTAGCGTGTGAGATACGCGAATACACCAACCCGCNTGTCGTCAAAAAAANAACGAAATATGAAAACCATTCTGAGCATTCTCTTTGTGGCCCTCGGTTTGCCTGCGTTGGCTGGTAATTCCGAGGAAGCACTGCGCAAGCAGTTGGCGACCATCGAAAAGCAAATCAACGAACTGCGCATCTCGCAGAANGCGCTATACGGGAAGCGTTCCGCAGTGTTGAAACAGTTGCACGCTGCAAAANTAGCTGCCTCGAGGAAGCCANCTCCCGCTAAAGGCAAGCCCAACAAGCCATCCACCAGGAAGCCTTCCCCGAAGAAAAAACCGGCCGCGACTAAGCCCGGTGTGAAAAAGCCGANCACCAAGAAGCCTTCGAGCGACGTGGCAAAAAAGGCCGCTGAGTCTCGCGCCAGNTTTCTCCAGCGCTTTGATACCAACNGCGACGGCAAGGTAGCCAAGGAGGAAGCCAAGGCTGTCCTCGCCGCCGAGGCCAAGAAACGCGCAGCCAGCAGGAAAAAGCCTGCCAAGCCCAGCGTAAAAAAGACGAGCACCAAGAAGCCTTNGAGCGACGTGGCGAAAAAGGCTGCTGAATCTCGCGCAAAGTTTCTCCAGCGCTTTGACGCCAACCGTGACGGCAAAGTAACCAAGGAGGAAACCAAGGCTGTCCTCGCTGCCGAGGCCAAGAAACGCGCAGCAGCGCGCGAGAAAAAGAAGAGGTAGTTGGGTTGCGTCGCAGGCGAGGACAACGGCCCCGCATCCCCGACCACCGGAGGGAACAACTGCGAACCAATTCGGTCTCGCATTTCACTGCGTTTTTTATGACACTTTTTCGTATGCAAATTCGCATCACCATGCTCGCAGCGATGGGCTTGACGGCCTCGTTGTCCGCGCAGGAAAANCCGACGGCGGCGCAGATTGATTTTTTTGAAAAGAAAATCCGACCGGTGTTGGTGAACGAATGTTACAAGTGTCACTCAGCCAATTCTGACAAAGTGAAGGGCGGTTTGCTGCTCGACACAAAAGCCGCCACACGCAAGGGCGGCGACTCTGGGCCGGCGGTCGTGCCGCGCAATCTCAAGGAGAGCCTGCTCATTGAGGCCGTGCGCTGGCACAACGACGANCTGCAAATGCCGCCAAAGAAAAAGCTTTCCGCACAGGTCNTCGCGGACCTCGANCGCTGGGTGATGATGGGTGCGCCTGANCCNCGCTCGGCGCAGGGAGTGGCNGCCATCAGGCGCGAGATTAACATNGAGGAGGGCAAAAAGTTTTGGGCATTTCAGCCGGTGAAGGACACAGCGGCCNCGATCAAAGACAAAGCTTGGCCGCGCACGGGCATCGACCGCCACGTGCTCGCCGGCTTGGAGGCCAAGGGGCTCCGGCCAGTGGCGGACGCGGACAAGCGCACGCTCATTCGCCGCGTTTATTACGATCTCATCGGCTTGCCGCCGGCACCGGAGGTGGTGGAAGATTTTCTTGCGGACAAGTCGCCCAAGGCGTTTGAGAAAGTGGTCGATCGGCTGCTGGTGTCATCGCACTTTGGCGAGCGCTGGGGGCGACACTGGCTGGACGTGGCGCGTTACGCGGAGAGCAACGGAATGGAACGCAACGCCGCGTTCCCACACGCGTGGCGCTACCGCGATTATGTCATCGACGCATTCAACGCCGACAAGCCGTTTAATGAATTCATCAAGGAACAGGTCGCCGGCGATTTGTTGCCCGGCCAAACCACCGATGCGCGGCGCATCGCCACGGGCTTCCTCGCGATGGGCCCGAAGTCGCTCAACAACCGCAACCGCGCGGAGTTCACGATGGATCTGGTTGACGAGCAGTTGGACGTGACCACGCGCGCGTTTATGGCCGTTACGGTCGCGTGTGCGCGTTGCCATGACCATAAGTTCGACCCCATCCCAACCGAGGATTACTATTCCATGGCCGGCATTCTCACGAGCACGCAAACGCTCTACGGCGGCGCAACCGGCGGTGGCATCCGGCAATCCACCAAGCTCATCGAACTGCAGGAAGGCCGCACAGCAAAGAAGCCCGAAGCCCAGCCCAAACCGGACAACAACGCCGCGAAGATTGCGGAGCTGCAAAAACGTCAGCAGGCATTGCTCGCGGAGCGGCGCAAGTTGCAGAAGGAGTTGAAGGGCAAGGCGAAAGCCAACCCGCGCTTCAAGGAAATCATCGCCGAAACCCGTGCCACCGCAAAAAAACTCCAGCAGCTGCGCCGCAAGGCGGGCAACAAGCGCAATACCGGTGGGGCCAAGCAGTCTGGGCCGCTGGCGATGGGCGCCATCGAGGGCCGGCCTGCGGATATCAAGGTACACATCCGCGGCAACGTCGCCACACAGGGCAAGCTTACCCAACGCGGCTTTCCGCAAGTGCTGGACTTTGCCGGGCCGGAGGTGAATCCAGCTCAAAGCGGGCGCCTGCAATTGGCCGAGTGGATTGCGCATCGTGACAACCCGCTCACCGCGCGCGTGTTCGCCAACCGCGCATGGCATCATCTTTTCGGGCGCGGCATCGTGCGCACCGTCGACAACTTTGGTGCCACCGGCGAGCGGCCCACCAACCCTGCACTGCTTGACCACCTCGCCGCGCGCTTCATCGCGCAAGGTTGGTCCGTGAAAAAACTCGTGCGCGAAATCGTGCTCTCACGCGCCTATCAAATAGCCAGCAACCATTCCGTCGCCAACGCCAAGCTCGATCCGGACAACACCTTATTTTGGAAAATGAACCAACGCCGGCTTGATGCCGAGAGCATGCGCGACGGCATGCTCGCCGCGGCCGGTCAACTCAACCCCAGCCCGTACAGCGGATCGGTTCTCACACAAATTGGGGCAGTGAACCTCGGCCGCAGCCTGCCAAATCTTCAACGCCTGCAGGACACAGAGTTCGCCCATCGCAGCGTGTACCTGCCCGTGGCGCGCCAAGCAGTGCCGGAAGTGTTGAAGACATTTGACTTTGCCGAGCCCAGCATCATCGTCGGCAGACGCGAAATCACCACCGTGCCCACGCAGGCGCTCTTTTTGCTGAATAGCAAATTCGTCACCTCCCAAGCCAGTGCCATGGCCGCGCGCGTGATGAAGGCAGGCAGCGAAAAAGACCGCGTCAACCTCGCCTTCCGCCTCGCCTTCGCCCGCCTCGCCACCGCCGAAGAACAAACCCGCACGGCAACATTCCTCGCGGAATGCGACACCATTGGCAAAGATGCAGAACTGAAAGCATGGACCACCGTCTGCCAAGCGCTGCTGGCCAGCGCAGAGTTTCGGTATTTGAATTAGGCGCGAACTCGCCTACTTTTTCTTCCAAGCGCCACCTTGCTGGACCCATTCGCCGGGCTTGGCGGATTGAATTTTCTTGGCACCGGCAAGCTGCCCGACCTTTTGCTCGGGAATACTCCGCCTCTTGGAAATGATCCGATAGCCGGCACGCCGATCACGGTTCTCTGCCTGCATGAGTTGGGTCTCGGCGGCGGTCAACGCAGCGCCCTTCACCGGAGCGATGTACCCTTTGTCCGTCTCGCCCAGCTTGCCGGCAGCACGCAGCTTGGAAAGCGCAGGCGCACGTTCACGGAATTTCTTCTTCAAGTCATCCAGCTCATCAGCTACTGCCGGCAGCGTTACTGTAAGAAAAATCAACGATAGAATTTGTGCAAAAAATTTCATGATTCAATTCTCCTTGGTGTTTTCCTCGTCACCGAAGAGGTCGGTAAGATCGTCCTCCACTTCCTTTTTCAAGGTCACATTGATATCCAGCTTGATATGGATCGGCTTGTCGTCCAGCTTAACTGTGTGGTCGAGCTTGTGCGAGGTACAGCCGGAAAACCCGGCAACCAACGCCACGGCAACAGGAATGGCCAGTTTCTTTTTCATGTCTCCTTTTAATCTCCGAACAACGCG
>PBPF01000034.1 GCA_002724615.1 Verrucomicrobiales bacterium
GAACTGGCGCCACTAGTGAAAATGGCCGCGCCGACACTCGGCGTCATTACCTCGATTGGCCGTGAACATCTGGAATTCTTCGGTGACGTGGCCGGCGTGGCGCGCGAGGAAGGCATGCTGGCTGAATTGTTGCCAACGGGTGGAAAACTTTTCCTGTACGGTGACAGTGAATGGAGCAAAGAAATAGCCGCAAGGAGCACGGTTCCAGTCAGTACCGTAGGTACTGCCGTGGGGAACGACTGGCGGGCGGGAAATATTCGTCAGTATCCCGATGGCGTCGTGTTTCGAGTGGATGGTCCGGTGGATGGTGAGTTCCGGCTGCGAATGTTGGGACATCATCAGGCAACCAACGCGCTCTTGGCCATAGCCGTGGCCGCTGAATTGGGCGTGCCGTGCGATGTCATTGCGGAAGGTCTGGCAAGCTGCATGGGGCCGCGCCATCGGCTGCAGGTGACCGAGTTGAATGGTGTTCGCATAATTGATGATGCTTACAACGCAAACGCAGACTCGGTTAACGCCGCCTTGAATGCGTTGGCGGATATGCCGTGCGAAGGTAAACGGCTGTCAGTACTGGGCCCGATGGCCGAGTTGGGTGAAAACACACGGGCCGCCCATGAGGAGGCGGGTCAAGTCGCGGCGGCGTTGGGCATTGATGTGCTGCTGGCTGTGGGTGCGAATGCCGCTTTGACAGTGGATGCCGCACGTGACGCGGGTCTGGCATCCACCTTTGCGCTGCCGGATAACGCCGCAGTCGTGCGAATGCTACGGGATGAAATGGGACCAGGAGACGTGGTGTTGTTGAAGGGATCGCGGACTGCGCGACTGGAAGAAGTAATTGTGGGTTTGAAGGAACAAGCCTGACGGGCAGCCCGTCGGGTTGAAATGGAAAAAGGATGTTTTATTACCTGAGCCAATTGCCGGAATGGCTGGCGGCCAACGGCCACGCAGGCTGGGCCGACTGGCTGTCTGGGCTGCGTGTGTTTCAGTACATTACGTTCCGGGCAGCTGGCGCGGCGGTAACGGCCATCCTGTTGAGTTTATGGCTGGGGCCGCATGTGATCAACTGGCTGCGCGGCCTGCGTGTGCGGCAGGAGTACGAGGATCGCGCACGCGAGATGGGCGGTATCACGGCGGACGGCATCACCAAGGTGGGTGTTCCCACCATGGGGGGGTTATTGATCGTGGGTGCATTGGACATCACGGCGTTGTTATGGGCGCAGTGGAACCCATTAGTGACACTCACACTGCTAGCGGTGCTGTCGCTGTGCCTGTTGGGTTTTTACGACGATTATTCAAACATTTCCGCGCAGGACAGCCGTGGTGTCCCAGGCAAAGTGAAACTGGGGGTACAGTTCCTGTTGGCGGGTTTGATCGGTCTGTATCTCTGGCAGATGCCTGTGAACAGCCGGTTGTTCATGGCCTGCGACCCTGCGCAGCATCCATCGGCGGAGAAATACCTGTTCTCAAAAAACGATGGCCGTGTGAATGTCTCGGCGACTTTCCACGATGGTCGCATGCGTTACCGGCTGGCCATGGCGGACCGGCGGGTGGAGGAAGGCGAGACCTTTCGTGCAGATGGAAGTGAAGCCAGTCGCGTGCGTGATGGAAACGGAAAGCTGGTTTTTTATAATCAGAATGGGCTGAAGGAAGCCGAGCAGGTTTATCGCGAGGGGAATCTGGTTACGCACCGGCAGTGGGTGGACCAGAACTTGGTGTCGTCCATCATTGTTCCATTTTACAAGCGACCGTTGTTGGTGGGCGTGGGCTTGCTGGGTTTGCTTTTGGCAATGCTGGCCATCGTGGGTAGTTCCAATGCCGTCAACCTCACCGATGGGCTGGATGGGTTGGCCATCGGCAGTATGCTGATCGTGGCGACTGTGTTTCTCGTGTTCACTTACATCGCCAGCCATGCGGAACTTGCAAGCTACCTGAACGTGCCGCACGTGAACGGGGCGGGAGAATTGACGGTCGTCTGCGCGGCGCTCATTGGTGCGGGGCTGGGTTTCATGTGGTTCAATTGTCACCCGGCACAGGTGTTTATGGGTGACACAGGTTCGCTGGCACTTGGCGGCGCGCTGGGGATCATCGCAGTTCTCATTCATCAGCCGATTATCCTTCTGATTGCTGGCGGCATTTTCGTGATGGAAGCGCTTTCAGTGATGCTGCAGTCAGGCTGGTACAAGTACACACGTTTGCGTACCGGCGAGGGGCAGCGGATTTTCCTGATGGCGCCGATCCACCATCATTTTCAGAAAAAAGGCTGGCACGAGAACCAAGTGGTCGTGCGTTTTTACATCCTTGGGATCATGTTCGCCGTGTTGGCCTTGGCCACGCTCAAGCTGCGCTAATGGACAATCTGTCTGGAAAGCCTGTGCTCGTGGTTGGTCTGGGCGCAAGTGGCTTGGCCGCGAGTGAACTACTGTTGAAATTGGGTGCACGGGTGACCGCGATTGATGCTGCTGACACTCCGCAACTTCAAGAAAACGTACTGCCGTTGGTTCAAGCGGGAGTTGAAATCAAGCTGGGTGCCAATGGTCATGTGTCGGGGGAGTTTGCCTTGGCTGTGGTCAGTCCCGGTGTGCCGTTGGATCAACCGCTGATTGAAAATCTGCGCGTGCAGGAGGTGCCACTAATCGGTGAGTTGGAGCTGGGCTGGCGGAATGCGCTTTGCCTGAGCGTTGGAATAACCGGAACCAACGGCAAGACCACCACCACTGAATTGGTTGCTGACTTGCTTCGCCACAGCCAACGCCAGACGGAGGCCGCCGGCAACATCGGCACGCCAGTCTGTAAGGTCGTGCCCCACACACGCCAGCTTGACGTACTGACGCTGGAGGTTAGTTCCTTCCAGCTGGACACCATTGATCAGTTTCGCCCTGCTGTCTCCGTGCTTACCAACCTTGCGCCAGATCACCTCAATCGCTATGACTCGATGGAGAACTACATCCAGTCCAAGGCGCGCATTTTTATGAACCAGCGCCCGTTTGACTGGGCGGTCGTACAGGCGCGGGCCCTTGAGCAACTCCGGGAACTCGGGCTTGAGCCACCGTGCAAGGTGATAACCTTCAGTGCCGACAATGATGATGCCGATCTGTTTCTTGACCGTAGTTTGATGGTCAGCAGGATGCCCGGATGGGCTGGTCCACTGCTGGACCTTGAGGATTGCCGGCTCAAGGGAGCACACAATGCAGAGAACCTCATGGCCGCAATGGCCACCGGACGCGTTCTTGGTCTCACACTGGAGGATATGCGCGAGGCACTTACTGGATACGAGGCCCAGCCGCACCGCTGTGAATTGGTGGCGGAGGTGGATGGGGTGAAATTCTATAACGACTCAAAGGCCACCAATGTCGATGCTCTTCGGCGCGCACTAGAGGCGATGCCTGAAGGGCCGGACGGCGGCAAAAACATATGGCTGATCGCTGGCGGGCAAGATAAGGAAATGCATTTCCACGATGCAGGCCCTGNACTGTCAAGTCGTGTGCGGGAAGCGCTTTTAATTGGTGAGGCGAGTGACAAGATCAGGTCCGCCTGGAGTCTTTTTACGACTTGCACTCCGGTGCAAACGCTGGCACACTGCGTTGCAGTTGCGAGGAGGAAAGCCAATCCGGGAGACGTAGTTTTGCTGTCGCCTGCCTGCGCGAGTTTCGACATGTTTGAAAACTATCAGGCACGGGGAGATGCTTTCCGTGCACTGGTTATGGAACAAGGAGAGAACAGCGCGTCGGCAACCTATCAACAGCAAGTCGATAAGTCGTGACACATTGGGTTTTACGCAAGGACAGCCTCGGCGTTATCAATGGGTGCGCCCAAGGAGCGGGGCAAGTTTACTGATAAAATAGTGGAGAAAAAGTAACGACTAAGGAGGAACATGAAAGATCCCAACCCCATCATTCCGCCAGGGGCCAACCTGGAGAATACACGCCGAGGCCGCTCGAGGATGCGGTTCGCGGTGGTCGGCATTGTGCTGGCACACGTAGTTATCCTCGGCGGCGGACTGTTGCTGCATGGCTGCAGTCAGGAGGAGGAAAATGTCGCGGACAACAATAACGAAGAGCAGGCGAANACTGTNCCCGCCGANGGCAACGGCGAAGGNGGTGCGCCGATCATCCCGCCGGAGTTNCCCGACCCGTCTGCAATTCAGGGCCANCCTGNGGTCACTGATANTAACAANGTCCCGCCAACACCGGGAGTNGGTGCTGGCGCTGGCGGGCCCGCCGGTGTGNCCCCGCCACCAGGTGCGACGCAAAACCCCTTTGAGGGNGTTGCGCCAACCCCTCCAACTGCNGGCGGCAACACCCGTGAGCATGTTATTCTTTCTGGTGATAACTATACCAAGCTTTCCAANAAATATAACGTGAGNATTGCTGCCATACAGCAGGCCAACCCTANCCACAATCCAAACCGGTTGCAGATCGGCAAGAAACTGATCATCCCGGCGGAGGCTGTCGCGGCGCCTGTGACTCCACCAGCCGTTGCGGGAGCCGGAGCCGCCGGCGCTGCTGGTCCGGGCACTTACATCGTCAAGCGCGGCGACACGCTTAGCCACATTGCGGTGCGGCACAACACTTCAACCAAGGAACTGCAGCGAGTCAATTCCATGACCGGCACTAGGATTTTTGTGAACCNAAAACTCCAATTGCCGCCAGGTGCCCGCTTCTCCCCCTCGGAAACCTCCGGCACACCGGGGACCGAGTAACGTGGCCCAAGCGTTTTTGATTCACCCCCGGCCTTTCCGGCATGTCGCCGGNTGCCGGGGTGTTTTGTCTATGTGAAGCAAACATGAAATGGGCCACCACCATTCTGGTCACCGCCGTCGCCGGCTTGTTGGCNCTGGGCATGGTGATGCTGTATAGCGCGGGGATGGCGCAAACTGGTGAGCGCTATCTTCTCATGCAGTTGACTTGGGGAGGATTGGGATTAGTGGCCTGCATCATTGCCACCATCGTTGACTACCGCGTACTCAAACCCATGGCTCTGCCGTTGCTCATCCTCACAGTGGTCCTGTTGGCATTGGTGCTNGTACCCGGTATCGGACTGGAGCGGAATGGTGCCCGCCGCTGGTTCAATCTTGGNCCCATGAACTTCCAGCCAACCGAACTGGCCAAGATTACACTGCTTATCGCCTTGGCCGCTTACGGGGCACGGTTTTACGATAAAATGAGAGACATTCGGTATGGGTTGCTTATTCCCGGCACTGTGCTGGGGGTTGCGCTTGTGCTCATTTTCAAGGAGCCGGACTACGGTACCACNATGCTGATTGCCGCCACCGTCGGCGTGGTGTTGATGATTGCCGGTGCAAACTGGAAATATGTCGTCCCGCCTGCAGTCGGCGGCTTGGCGCTGTTCGCGCTCTTTGTCTATAATGATCCAGTGCGCAAACAGCGCATTATGGCCTTCCTAAACCCGGAGGATCACAAACTTGGCACCGGGTACCAGACTTGGCAGGCCGAACTTGCCTTGGGATCAGGCGGTGTTACTGGCCTTGGTCTTGGCAATGGCCGGCAAAAACTTGGGTTTGTGCCCGAGCATCACACAGACTTTATTTTTTCTATCATTGGCGAGGAACTGGGCGCAGTGGCCACGCTGGCGGTGGTACTGGCGTTTATGGTTATCCTTGTCTGTGGGCTCTATATTGCATGGAAATCAGGCGACCGATTCGGTCAGTTGTTGGGTTGCGGCATTACGTTCATGATCTGCCTGCAGGCTTTTATCAACATTGGCGTTGTGACCAGTTCGCTGCCCAACAAAGGTTTGCCTTTGCCTTTCATCAGCTATGGTGGTTCCAGCCTTGTCTTCACGCTTGTGTCCTTGGGGCTGATTTTGAGTATTGCCAATCATGCCCCAGAGACGGTGTCCGCTGACCTGCCGGAACAGGACGACGAGTTTGACGAACCCGACAATCCATTTGTGGAGGTGACTTAGTGATGGCCCGACATTTATCCCCTCGTGTCGTTATTGCCTGTGGTGGCACGGGCGGCCATTTCTTTCCCGGCGCGGCTGTTGGCCGTGAGTTGATGACGGCGGGCGCACGGGTCAAGCTGCTGGTTTCTTCCAAGTCTGTTGATCGTCAGGCAGCTCGTACTCAGGAGGGCATGGACATCCGTGAAATCTCGGCGGCCGCTCTACAGCGACGCGCGCCATGGCGGTTCTTGTCTGGCTTGTGTCGATCATTGACGGAAATCCACGG
>PBPF01000035.1 GCA_002724615.1 Verrucomicrobiales bacterium
GGGCAGGTGTTAACGGTGGACGGAGGGATGGTAATGTGAGTCGTTGGTTTTTTGTGAATAAAAATTCGCGACTCGGGACTTGACGGGTGCGGCCAATTGGCTGACAAGCAACGCAAATCTAGCTCGCATATGTCGGAAGAAATTAGCATCGAAGATCGGATCAAAAAGATCATCATGACGCAGCTCACGGTGAAGGAGGAACAGATCACGCCGGAAGCAAAATTCATCGAAGACTTTCAGGCGGACTCGCTGGACACGGTGGAACTGGTCATGGCGCTTGAGGAGGAGTTTAGTCTGGAGATTCCTGACTCGGAAGCCGAGAAGCTCACCACGGTGGGCGCGGTGATCGAGTACGTCGAAGGCGCACAGGGATAAGCAGCGACTGTTTTAGGCAGCCTTGGTGCGACGGTGCCGGCTGTCTTTTTTTTGCATGAGCATCCTGGATCGCAGAGTGGTGGTGACGGGCATGGGAGTGGCCAGTTCCTTGGGCACGGAGATCGATGCGCTATGGGAAAACATCACAAAAGGCCGCTGCGGTATTGACCGGATTACGGCTTTCGACGTTTCCGACTATGCCTGCCAGATCGCGGCAGAAGTGAAGGATTTCGATCCTGAGCCTGCTTTTCCCAACCCCAAGGAAGTCCGTCGCGCGGATCGATTCACGCAATTGGGCATCTTTGCGGGCTGGAAGGCACTGGAGGATTCGGGTCTGGATCTGGAGAACACCGACCGCGAGAATATCGGTGCATTTATCGGTAGCGGCATTGGCGGTCTGGCCACGCAGGAAAACCAGCATACCATTCTGATGGAACGCGGGCCAAAGCGCGTTTCGCCGTTCATGATCCCGATGCTTATTCTAAACATGGCCTCGGGTGTGTTCTCAATTTACTACGGTCTGCGCGGCCCCAACGTGGCCACATGCAGTGCCTGCGCCACCAGCACCCACGCGCTCGGCGAGGCATGGCGCACCATCAAGATGGGCGATGCCCAAGCGATATTCGCCGGCGGAGCGGAAGCCGCAGTGGTGCCCATGGGTATGAGCGGGTTTGCAGCCATGAAGGCTCTCAGCACGCGCAATGACGACCCCCAGCGTGCCTCCCGTCCGTTTGACAAGGAACGCGATGGTTTCGTGATGGGCGAGGGCGCTGGCGTTCTGCTGCTGGAGGAATTGCAGCACGCGCGCGCGCGTGGGGCGAAGATTTACTGTGAAATCACTGGCTATGGAAACACTGCTGACGCCAATCACCTGACAGCTCCTGCGCCCAAGGGCGAAGGGGCCGCCCGTTGCATGCGTATGGCCCTGCGCAATGCAGGTCTCGACGCCGATAACATCCACTACATCAACGCCCACGGTACCAGCACGCCGCAGGGCGATATTTGCGAAACGCAGGCCATCCGAGCTGTGTTCAAGGAACACGCGGACAACCTCGTCGTCAATTCCACCAAGGGCGCTACCGGCCACATGCTCGGCGCGGCTGGCGCAGTGGAGATGGTGCTCACCGCCAAGGCGTTGGAAACCGGCATTGCTCCACCCACCATCAATTACGAGCATCCCGACCCCGAGTGCGACTTGGACTATGTACCCAACGAGGCGCGCGCGATGGAGATCGAGGCGGCCTTGAGCAACTCCTTTGGATTCGGCGGCCACAACGCCACCATTGCCGCCATTAAGTTCACCGGCTAACCTGCGCTGGCCATGCTGGCGGCTTTCTGCCGACCAGATAAGGGCAGCACTTGGCGGATGAACTTTATTTCAATCATTGAGCAAAAGCGCGAAGGGGCGGAGTTGTCTTCGGACGCGATTGCCGATTTGGTGTCCGCTTACACCTCAGGTGACATCCCTGATTATCAAATGTCATCTTTTTTGATGGCGGTCTGTTGCAGGGGGATGACGGCGGCGGAGACTCGAGCGTTGACGCTGGCCATGCGCGACTCGGGTAGTGTGCTTGAGTTTCCCGAAGCGGAGTTGCCAGTGGTGGACAAGCATTCGACCGGCGGTGTGGGCGACAAGGTCTCCATTGCGTTGGCGCCGCTGCTGGCGTGCCTTGGTTTTCGCGTGCCGATGATCTCCGGGCGTGGGTTGGGTATCACCGGTGGCACGCTCGACAAACTGGAATCCATCCCGGGATTTAACACCGATTTGGACGCTGCGCGCATCCAAGCACAAGTGGGTGAGTTGGGTGTGGCCATGGGCGGGCAGACAGCGGAGATTGCACCGGCGGACAAGTCGCTATACGCCTTACGTGATGTCACGGGCACAGTGCCGTCCATTCCGCTGATTACCGCGAGTATCCTCTCCAAGAAACTGGCCGAGGGACTCGACGCGTTGGTGATGGATGTGAAAGTGGGCGCGGCGGCCTTCATGCCGGACGTGGAACAGGCGCGTACGCTAGCTCGATCAATCGTGGACTTGGCGGGCGAGTGCGGTGTGCGCGCGTCGGCGCTCTTGACGCGTATGGACACGCCGCTGGGTCGCGCCGCCGGCAACTGGCTGGAGGTAAAGGAGGCAGTGGCTTGTCTAGATTGCCGTGGGCCGGCGGATCTTGAGGAATTAGTGGTGGCTTGCGNGGCGCGCTTGATGGAGACCGATACNACGCAGNNGGNCGAGGCGGAACTAGCCAGCGGCCGGCCAAGGGAAAANCTGGATGCCTTGTTGGCTGCGCAGGGGGCCGACTTGGAGGCATTTCGCACAAAATTGGCAACGGACACGCATGCGCCAGTGATTCGTGAATTCGTAACGAAGNAGGAAGGGTTTGTGGTTCGTTTTGATGCGCGGGTGATCGGTGAGATTGTTCGCGATCTCGGCGGAGGTCGTTTGACCAAGGACTCGGTGGTGGCGCACGAGGTGGGTATTGACCAGTTGGCGAAGCCCGGCGAGGCATTCGGGCGACAANCGACCCTNGCACGGGTACACGCGATGACTGAGACTGNCGCGGACNTGGCTCTGCGGCGGCTGGACGAGGCATTGGAGTTTTCCCAAGAGCCGGTGGATGTCCCGCCTCTAATCATGGAGGTGGTGGAGTGAAGTGTTTCGTGACAGGTGCATCTGGGTTTGTTGGTGCGAACCTTGTGCATGAGTTGAACGCACGCGGTCACGAGGTGCGGGCACTGCTGCGTGAGGGCAGTGACCGGCGGGGACTGGAGGGCGCAGAGTACGAGCCGGTGCCGGGCGAATTGGCAGATCGCGCTGCGCTGGAGCGAGGGATGCAAGGCTGCGAGTGGTGTTTTCACGTGGCGGCCAGCTATCACTTGTGGTTACCGGACTATGCGCCGATGTACGCGGCTAACGTGGATGGTACGCGCAACGTGATTGAGGTGGCAGGTNCGGTTGGGTGCGAGCGNATTGTGTACACCAGCACGGTCGGCTGCATCGGGCTGCCGACAGGATCGACGCCGACCAACGAGGACACNCCAGTCTCTGAGGCGCAGATGAGCAACCACTACAAGATTTCCAAGTGGCGTGCGGAGGTGGTGGCTCGTGAGTTGGCGGAAAAATTACCGGTAGTGATCGTGAACCCCAGCGCACCCATCGGTCCGCGAGACGTGAAGCCGACGCCGACTGGGAAGGTGATTGTCGATTATTTAAAGCGCGCCATGCCAGCATATCTTGATACAGGCTTGAACTGGGTGCACGTACGCGACGTAGCGGTTGGGCATGTGCTNGCGGCGGAACANGGGCGCGTGGGCGAACGGTATATCCTCGGCCACGCGGAGGGTAACTTGGGCATGCGCGAGGCGTTTGCATTGCTTGAGGATCTTACCGGCGTGCCCGCGCCGCGAACGCGAATCCCGTATTTCGTCGCTTGGCTGGCGGCAGTGTTTGGCGAGGCGTTGGCGGGTTTGACNGGTCGGCCACCGCGCGCTCCGTTGGCAGGCGTGAGGATGGCACGCTACAAGATGTTTTTTGACCCTTCCAAGGCCATTACCGAACTGGGCCTGNCGCAAACACCTCCACGACAGGCGTTGGCGGATGCCGTGGGCTGGTTCCGGGCGCATGATTATGCGCCGTAATCGCCCATTGACACAAAAAACGAGACTGGTATTCTCCGCCGTTCCTGTGAAGGAATTGACGGATTCCCTTGGGATTTTTACTCTTTTTTAACCATGAAACGTACTTATCAACCCTCGGTGCTNAAGCGGGTTCGCCGGTTTGGCTGGCGCGCGCGCATGGCCACCAAGAGCGGACGCAAGGTCATCGCCCGTCGTCGGGCCAAGGGCCGGGCGCGCTTGACTCCGGTATAAAATGGTGCCCCGGCTCACATTGCCACGCTCGCGACGGTTGCGCCAGCGGCGTGATTTCTCGCGGTTGCGTCAGAACGGTCGTCGACTGGCCCGGCGCGAGTTGGTGTTGAACTGGCAGGAGCGCAGCGTGGATGGCGACTCACGCATGGCGGTGATCACCACCCGCAGGCTCGGCAATGCCGTGGTGCGCAACCGCGCGCGTCGGCTGCTGCGCGAATGTTTCCGGCGCAACCAGCATGCCTTGTGCAAGTCGGTGGACATGGTTCTCGTGGCTCGTTCGGGATTGGTAGGGGCCGGGCTGGCCCAGGCCGAGACGGCCTTTCTTGGAGCACTTCGTGAGGCAAACCTTCTCTCCCGCCAACAGTGAACCCTGTGCAATACATCCTAGTCGGCTGCATCCGGCTTTATCAACTCACACTTTCCCCGCTGCTGGCTGTGATCAGCCCTGCTCCCATNTGTCGTTATAACCCCAGTTGCTCGCAATATGCCCTTGAGGCGGTGCGGTCGCACGGTGCTTTATACGGCANTTGGCTGGCGNCCAAGCGGCTCGCTCGTTGTCATCCTTGGGGTGGCCATGGGCATGACCCGGTGCCGGCCAAGCTGCGGCACTGACTTCCCCGATGGATCGCAACGGCATCCTCATTCTCGTCGTCGCCGGCCTGTTGTTTTTCCTCTGGCCGTCAATGGTGGACAACCTGTTTCCACCACCGCCTGCGCCGCCTCCGTCGGCCGGGGAGGGTAATGCCACCACCGCCCCGGAGGGTAATCAAACGGTAGGAAACCAAAATAAACCGGTACAAAACAATAGTACCGCGCCTGCCGGCAATAATGCTTCCGTCCCAGTCGGCAACGCGACTCAGCCGGGAGGCAACCAGACGATTCGTCCCACGCCGGTCTTTCACGGGGTACAGGCGGCTGACAGCAATGACACGCTGGTGATGGAGTCGAATGACACGGACGTGCATTTTATTCGGCAAGGTGGTGGCATCTCGGTATTCCGCCTCAACGGGCACATCGCTAACATCACTGAGGAACCATCCAATGCCACGGCGGANCGGCGAGTTGGCCTAAACCTCGGCGCGCCGGATCCAGTGTTGCAGTTGCGGACGGCCGAGAAGCCAGTGGAGACACAGGATGGTGAGAAGACATTCCTGCTAACCGGCAAGGAGGATTACGACATCACAATCGATCCGGAAACGGGCGCGCGCATAGCCACGGCGTTGTTGCGCAATTCAGGCGTGACCAACGGAGTGGTGCGCGTGGTGAAAGAGTTTCCTGTGTTGTCGGGCTACATGATGAGCAATGTGGTGGTTCGCATCCACAACGACTCGCCGTATCCCTTGCGCCTGCCGTCCATGCGGGTTGCACTAGGCACGGCCACAGACACGGGCATCAAGACCTCTGACACGCTATACAACGGCGTGTTCCTGTTCAATGGGCAGGACGCGGTTCACTGGGAGCCGGGTGATTTTGCCAACCGCACGATGGGCTGTTTTCCGGGCACACCAATTGGGGCGTTCACGAACACCGTCAAAAACACGCGCTGGATGGCCTCGCACAATCAATTTTTCACCATTATGGCCATCGTACAGCCCGGTGCGGAAGGCGAGCCGACCGACCGTTGGGTACCGGATCAGGTGATTGCGGAGTGGGTAGACATTAATGACTTGAACGGCACGCTTCGCGCGCAGAACCGGATCGGAGTCAGCGCAGTTTATGGGAATCACGAGATCGTCATTCCGCCCAACGGCGAGCGCGTGGTGGCGCGGTACCACNTGTACGCTGGCCCACGCAAGTACAGCACATTTGAGCAGCTGACCATACAGCACGGTAACCAGCTCGATGCGGTGATGGATCTCGGTGGCTTCTTTGGGTTCTTCTCCAAGGTATTGCTGCTCTCGATGAACGGCCTGCACGGCTGGGGAATGTCCTATGCGATGGCGATCATCATAATCACCATCATCGTCAAGCTGATCTTCTGGCCTTTGACTGCTGCCAGTACCCGGTCGATGAAGCGCATGGGCAAGCTGCAGCCCCAGATGAAAGAGATTCAGGACCGGTACAAGGATGACCCGCAGAAAATGAACCAGAAACTGATGACGTTCATGCGGGAAAACAAGGTTAACCCAATGGCTGGCTGTCTGCCGATTTTGATTCAGATTCCTGTGTTCTTTGGATTTTTCTTTATGATCCGCACGGCAGTGGAACTGCGCGGAGCCCCGTTCCTGTGGGCGGCGGATTTATCCAGCCCGGATACCATATACACCATACCCGGCATCACCTTCCTGCCCCTCTTTAGCAACGCTGAGGGTCTACCACTCAACCCGCTGCCTATCCTGATGGGCGTGACAATGATCTACCAGATGCGCCTGACTCCACAACAGCCCGGCGCGGATCCAATGCAGGCAAAGATGATGAAGATCCTGCCTCTGATTTTTATCCCAATTTTATATAATTTCTCCTCGGGCCTGACGCTGTACTGGACGGTGCAGAATATTCTGTCTATCGCCCAGACGCTGATGACCAAGGACGAGCCGGACACCGACGCGCCGGCCAAGTCCGCGCCCGCGGAGACACCCAAGGAACGCAAACACCGAAGAAAAAGACGCTGATTATGTCAGACCCAAAAGATATCCTGCAAAACATGCTCGACCGACTCGGCTTCGAGGTCACCATCGAGGAGAAGGAAACGGAGAAGGGCTCCTGCCTGAACGTGGAGACCGGCGATCCCGGCCGGCTCATTGGCCGCCAGGGCCGCACGCTGGCCGACCTCCAGTACCTGACTAACCGCATCAATTTCCAGAACGATAAGGAGGCACCGAAGGTGACGGTGGATGTGGGCAACTATCGCGGTGAATCCACCGACGGTCTGGCCAAGAAAGCCAAGGAGGCTGCAGCCAAGGCCCGCCGTTGGGGGGATATTGTCGAGCTGTCGCCAATGAATGCCTACGACCGCCGCATCGTGCACCAAGCGCTGAAGGAGGAGGAAGGGGTAACCACCGAGTCCATTGAGGTGGACGGCACCAGCGATAAGGCGGTGATCATTCGTCCAACCAGCTAGTCGGACAGGCCCTTTAGGTAGGCGAGGATGAGCTGCGGCAGGTCGTTGCTGTAGCCTCCCTCAAGGATGCTCATTAACGGAGTGTCGAGCGCCCGCAGTTGCTTGCCGACCCACTCGAAGTCATCCACCTCCAGCTTCTGCTGGCAAAGGGGATCACGCTTGTAAGCGTCGAAGCCGGCGGACACGGCGATGAGACCGGGCTGGAAGTCCTTTAGATCGGTTAACGCCTTGGCGGCCAGCTTGCGCCAGTCTTCATTTTTGGTTTCCGGCGGAACAGTGTAGTTTTGACAGTTGTCAAAGCTCTTGATGCCGGTGCCGGGATAGGCGGGATGTTGATGGATGGAAAAAAAGGCGCAGCCGTCCTGTTTGTGNAGAATAGCNTCGGTGCCGTTGCCGTGGTGGACATCGAAGTCGAANACGGCCACTTTCTTGATTCCCGCNGCGCGTGCGGCGAGCGTGGCGATGGCAATGCTGTTGAGGTAACAGAAGCCCATGGCGCGGTCGCGTGTGGCGTGATGNCCGGGCGGTCGCAAGAGGCTGAAGTTGGGCTTGCCAGCACGTGCCAGCTTGAGGGCGTGCAGGGCACCGCCGAGAGAGCGCCGGGCATGGCCGTTAATGCCTGGGTAATCGGGTGTGTCGCCATCGAATGGGCCTGGNGGATCGGCGACGCGATGGACATGGGCTAGGTCGTGTGCACGCTGAATGTCGGCGTCGCCCTTCACATCAAGNGGGGGCAGCCAGTTGATTTTCAGNTCCTTCTGCTTCCGCAGCAGTTCCAGTGTGCCNGCGACTCGCTGAGGTCGTTCGGGGTGGCCGGGCTGGTGATATTTCAGGCAGCGCTCGTCTGTGATGATGTTCACGGAGTCATCTTGGCTTGCAGGAAGGTGGCTGGCAATCCTTCGGCGTTGCCAAACGCTGCGCACGCAGCCTATGCTGTCCGGGCCAAGGCATGGCNGATTACAAGGTCCAGTTTGAGGTTTTTGAAGGCCCTCTCGATTTGCTCCTTTATCTGGTGAAGAAAGAGGAGGTGGATATTTATGAGGTNAACCTCACGAAGATCGCACGGGAATTCATCGAATACGTGGATTTGATGCGTGAGTTGGACNTGGAATTGGCCGGTGAGTTTGTGGTGATGGCGGCGACACTGGTGCACATCAAGAGCCGCGAGTTGTTGCCGGTGGACCAGCAGGTCGCCGATGAGGATGAGGAGGAGGGAGATGACCCGCGCTGGGAATTGATCCGCAAACTGGTGGAGTACAAGAAGTTCAAGGATGCCGCGGAACATTTGCAGGAACGGGAGGCGGCACAGGAGGACGTGTTCCCCCGGCTGCCCGTGAAGCCGGATTTCGCGGAAGAGATGCCGACGCCACGACTGCAGGTGAACATNTTCGACCTGGTGAACGCGGTGAACGCGGTGCTGAAGCGGGTGGANACACGCGGGGGTGACTCAGAGATTTATGATGAAGAATGGACGGTGGCGGACAAAATTGGAGCGATCCGCCAGAGAATGGCCGAGCGGGGGGCGATGCAGTTCTCCGAGTTGTTCGCGGATGCAGCGAGCCGTGCTGAAGTAGTGGCAACATTNTTGGCGATGCTGGAGTTGATCCGCATGCGGCACATTGCGGTGTTGCAGCCGGAGGCGTTTGGGGAGATTCAAATTGAGCGTGGCGAGGCATTTGACACCGCGCCGGTGACACTGACCGATGATTACGGGGAAGCCGCCACGACGGAGACGGAATAGACGATGGAACTAAAGGATGTACTGGAAGCGATCCTGTTCTCGGCACAGAAGCCATTGAGCCCGAAGGAGCTGAACACCATATGCGTTGACGCGGCGGAGCATGGCGGGCGGGAGTTTTCCAAGGCGAAAACACGGGAGATTAATGCGGCACTCGAAGCGCTGATGGCGGAGCATGAGGAGGCGGGGCGGACATTCCGGCTGGCCTGCGTGGCGGGGTCGTGGCAGTTCGTTAGCCAGCAGGAGTATGCGCCGTGGATCAAGGCGCTAATTGGCCAGAAGCAGCGAGCACCCCGGCTTTCAAAACCGGCACTGGAGACGTTAGCCATCATCGCTTATCGGCAGCCGTTGACTCGTGCCCAAATGGAGGAGATTCGCGGGNTATCAGTGGACGGCGTGATTGGCACACTGCTTGAACGTGAACTGGTAGAGGNCGTGGGTCGCGCAGATGCGCCGGGACGTCCTCAGACGTACGGTACCACGCAGCTGTTCCTTGAGTATTTTGGCCTGCGCAGCCTCGACGAGTTGCCCAACGCGGGCGAGTTGCAGCAGATTCCCGTTAGTAAGCCCGAGGCGCCGGTGACAACCGATGAGGACGACGCGGCCCCGGAGCAAATGTCTTTGGAAGAGGTGCAAGCCGAGGAGGAGGAAGAGGAACTGGAAGACGACGAGGATGACGAAGATGCGGACGCAGACGATGAGCCTGCCGCACAGGAAGCCCCGCAGACTACATGAGCATCAACAAACACCGCGACGCCATCGATAAGATCGACGAGAAAATCGTCCATCTGCTCAATCGACGTACCCATCANGTTTTGGAGATTGGCAAGGCCAAGGTTGAGTCCGGTGAGGAGATTTATGCGCCACACCGNGAGAGCGACNTGCTCCGGCGTATCCGCAAGCTCAACGACGGCCCCATTGCCGACGAATCGCTCAGTGCCATTTACCGCGAGGTCATGTCCAGTGCGTTAGCTCTGCAGAAGACACTCACCATCGCCTACCTCGGCCCCGAGGCCACCTTTACTCACCAAGCCGCCATTCGTCGCTTCGGCTCCAGCCTCATCTACTCGCCGCAAAAGACCATCGCCGATGTCTTTTCCGAGGTTGGCCGGAACCATGCCGAGTATGGCGTCGTGCCGGTCGAGAATTCCACTGAAGGGGTCGTCACGCACACGCTCGACATGTTCACCGACAGCGATCTCAAGATTGTCGCGCAGGTCTTGCTGCCCATTCAGCATTTCCTTATTGGCCGCAGCAAGCTGAAGGAGGTNAAGAAACTCTACTCACACCCGCAGGCCTTTGCCCAGTGCCGCGGTTGGCTGCGTGAGAACCTGCCCAGTGCCGAGTACATTGAGAGTTCTTCCACCACCCGTGCTGCCGAGTTGGCTGCCAAGGACAAGAAAGCTGCCGCCATCGCCAGTGAACTGGCCGCCGAGCGTTGCAAGCTGCGTGTGCTTGAACCCAGCATTCAGGACAGCAGCACCAACACCACCCGTTTCCTCGTCCTTGGTCGCAAGTGCAGTCCCTCCACCGGTAATGACCGCACTAGCATCATGTTCAGCTTGGCNGACAAGGTCGGTGCATTGCATCAAGCTCTCAGTGCCATCCGCGACCACAAGCTCAACATGACAAAGATCGAGAGCCGACCCAGCCGCCGCAAGGCATGGGAGTATTTTTTCTACGTCGACATCGAGGGTCACAACGAGGATTCCAAGGTCGCCAAAGCGATTCAGAAACTCGGTGACCAGTGCAACTTCATTAAAATTCTCGGCTCATACCCTGATGGCGACTAAGCCATAATCCACGCTCGCCGGGACTTCTGGCCTTATCAGTTGCGCGTGTGCAGGGGGCGTGCTAACTTGCAGCAGCCATGAGAAAGGCGCTTGCTATTTTCCTGTTCGCTGCGCTAACCACTGGCGCGCTGGCGCAAGTGCGGCAAAGCCAGTATTTCACTGCTGTCCCATATGTGCATCCGGACTGGCGGACCATTGACATGTCTTTTCGCGGTGGCTGGAATTGGCAGACCGGCATGCCGCTTTACATGTCCGGCGGTGGTCGCATCAACAACCAGTTTCAGCTTTGGAACGGCGTGCCGCTGAACATAGGCGGTCACACCAGCAGCTACCGGCAATTTGGCAGCCAGCGTGTTCCTTTCCTTGGCAGTGCCCCGCTAGTTGGCGGCTTGTTCCGCAATCGTTGGCAGTCGCAGGGCATGAACCACTCTAACTTTTCCATCAAGGCCACCATCGTGGATCCCGCGGGCAATCCGGTTATGCGCCAGGAAACCGCCCCTTGGAACCGTATTCCCGGTATTCCCAAGCCCGTGGGATTGATCCCTTGACCCAAGCTCATTCCGNCGGGAAACTNCGGNATGCGAATCTTCCTGTCCCTAATGGCCAGCCTGTGCTGCGCCTTCGCCGATAGCCCCATGCAAACCAAGGTCACGTTCAAGAGCCAAACNCAAACGGATGTCTCCATCCAGTACCTCATTTACTTCCCGGAGAAATATGAGGCGCAGAAGGANGCCAAGTGGCCGCTGTTGGTTTTCCTGCACGGCGCCGGCGAGCGCGGGAACAATATTGAGCGCGTCAAGGTTCATGGCCCGCCCAAGCTCATTGAGAAGGGNAAACATTTCCCTTTCATCGTTGTCTCNCCCCAGTGCCCGCGCGGGCAGGTGTGGAACGTCGCCACTCTCAATGCCATGCTTGATGACTTAATCAAGCAGCACCGCATCGACACCTCGCGCCTATACCTCACTGGACTGAGCATGGGCGGTTACGGCTCGTGGAGCTGGGGCATCCAGCAATGCGATCGCTTTGCCGCCATCGCCCCCATCTGCGGCGGCGGCAATTTCATCAAGGCCTACAATGCTTCCGGCGCAAAGGGCAAGTCACTGCGCACGCTCGGTGTGTGGGCGTTCCATGGCGGCAAAGACACGGTTGTAACTCCAGACGAAAGCGAGCGCATGATTGCCGCTCTCAAGAAATTCGGCCATCCCAGCCCCAAGCTGACCCTTTACCCCAATGCACGGCACGACTCTTGGACTCGGACATACGACAACCCGGAGTTGTACGAGTGGTTTCTAAAACACCAGCGAAAGTAAATCAGCCCAAGCCGCTGGCTTTCTTCGCGCGATTGACCACGGTCTGCGCCAATGCACGTGCCTTGGCGGCACCGCCCTTTAGCACTTGGTGAACATGGTCGAGGTTGGCCTCAAGTTCTGCGCGGCGTGCACGGGCTTCGGTGAAATATTCCCAGTAGTTCTCGAAAAGCGCTTTCTTTAAATCGCCATAGCCCAGGCCTCCCTCGCGCAGGCGGTTTTCATAGTCAGTTGCGGTTTCCTTTGAGGCGACCAGCCTCAATAGCTGAATGGCGATGTTCTTGTCCGCGTCGGGCTTGGGTTCCTCAGGCGGGCGACTGTCCATCACAAGGCGCATGATTTTTTTGCGCAACGGCTTTTCCTCACCGAAAATCTCAATGGTATTGTCGTAGCTCTTGCTCATCTTATGGCCGTCCGTGCCGGGCACCACGGCCACCTCATCGCGAATCTGCGGTTCGGGGATCACAAACACCTCGCCGTACAATTGATTGAACTTGATGGCAATATCGCGCGTGACCTCCACATGCTGCTTCTGGTCGCGGCCAACAGGCACAATGTTGCTGTCGTAAATCAGGATGTCCGAAGCCATCAGCACCGGATAGGCGAAGAGCCCGAAATTTGCCGCAATACCCTTGGCCTGCTTGTCCTTGTAACTATGGCAACGCTCCAGAAGGCCCATCGGGGTGACCGTGCCCAAGAGCCAGGTCAGTTCCGTGACCTCCGGCACATCGCTCTGCACGAAGAAAACCGACTTGGCCGGGTCCAGTCCACAGGCCAGAAAATCCAGCGCCACATCCAGTGAGTTTTTCCGGCGCACCTCAGGCTCAGTGATACTGGTCATCGAGTGGTAATCGGCGATGAAATAGTACGCCTCGCCCTTTTCCTGAAGCTCAATAGCCGGCCGCATCATGCCGAAGTAGTTCCCCACATGCAGCGCGCCCGAAGGCTGAATGCCAGACAATATTCGCATGGCGAGGGACGGTAACAGCCGTTCGCTGGCCGTTCAATGCACGATGTTGCAGTCCGGCAGGGCCTCGCGAAGCTTGGCCAATCCCTGCGTCGTGATATCCGTGGCGGTGAGGTCGAGGACAGCGAGATTCGAAAGGTTGCGCAGATGGACGCTAGCCACGTCGGAAATTCGCGTATCGTATAGGTACAGAAACTTGAGGTTTGGGAATGCGGCGAGGCCAGGCAGGTCGCGGTCGGTAATTTTAGCCTGTCGCAAGTCCAAGACAATTACGTTGCCTTGGCTGTCGCGCGTGAGGTCATGAGCCAGTTCTATGATGCGGTTGTCG
>PBPF01000036.1 GCA_002724615.1 Verrucomicrobiales bacterium
CCACCTTGCCGTCGGCGCCGGTAATCTCGTGCCCCTGATTCACCGGCCCCTCGAAATCCGCAGGCAGAATCCAGTTGTTGTGATAATGCACGCTCATGCCGTTGGCATAATCCACACGCACCTGCACCGCGTCGAAGGCGTCGATGCCATCACGCACGAGCCGTTTCTTTTGGCCGACCGCCGTGAGCGACACCGGCTTGCTGTGGTAATAGTGCCAAAACAAATCCGTCCAATGCGGGCCCACATAGCTGAATGGATCGCTGTCCTCCACCCACTTGAATGTGCTCGTGGAAACTTCCAACGGCTCTTCCAACACCGCGAGGCCATAAACTGGATCACCGATCTTTTTCGAAACATCATCGCGCACACGCAAGTGATCCGGATCGTAGCGCTTGTGCATGTCCACGCCGACGATCAACCCTTTCGCCTCGGCAGCGGAAATAATCTCGTCCGCCTCGTCCATGTTCAGGCACATCGGCTTCTCGGTGATCACGTGCGTGCCATTGGCCAGCGCCGCGAGCACCACCGGCGTGTGCAAATGATCCGGCGTAGCCACGGCCATCACATCGAGATCCGGGAAATCCCGCAGCACATCCTCCCATGGCGTTTCGCCGTGATACGCCTTCGGCTCGTGCCCAGTCCATTCCTTGTAATTTGCAGCCGACTTTGCCGCACTCGCCTCCGAACGCGTCGCCACCGCAACTAGATCAAACTCCACGCCTGCAAGCGCACGCGTCCACTCATCCAATCCGCAACGCCCGAGGTTTGGGGCCAAGCCAGCCCGCTGCACATCCGCGTATGCCCGCAAATGCACATCGCCCCCAAACATCCCCGCGCCGATCAACGCGATGGAAACTTTCGTTGATTCAGCCACGGCCAATTATGCAGTCGCTGTTTGCGCCTCAGTCGCCAGTTCGGCTTGCACCTCACCGATAAGCTTCTCCAATCGGCGTCCGTACTCGACGTAATTTTCCGCCATCGCCTCCTCCGGGGCGGGACCGCCATCTGTGTCATGGAAAACAACGGTCATATGGGGCTCGATTGAAATGCCCGCGTCGTATCCATTCGCGAAGGCGTCCTTGAGAATGTCGCGCACGCGACCGTCGCCTTCGCCGGGGAAACGGTAGTCCTCGCCTTCATCGGTTTTCACCGCGTCCTTCACGTGAATGTGCGCGGTGTGTTCGCGCATGTGATCCCAGAATTCCCACGGACACTGCATGCCCCAAGGCTGTTCGCCGCGGCGGTCGGCGTTGAAGATGGGGTTGGCCGTGTCGAACACCCACTTGAGGCCGGGCACTTTCTCGAGCAACTCCTCGGCGTGCTGCCAACTCATGCCGCCGTGGTTCATGCAATTCTCGTGCACCGGTTGAAGTCCGGCGTCGAGNAAACGCTGCGTCACTTCGCCCACGCGCTCGAAAACTTCCGGCGGCGTCACCGCACANTCATCGGTCGGCTTAAAGGACATGATGCGCACAAACTTTGTGCCAATTCGCTGCATGCGCGGGATGGCACGGTCGACTTCCGCCAGCGTTACGTCGAACGGTGTTTCAACGGTCTTCTGCCAGTTACAAATGGTCGATCCAAAGGCGTAGATACCCACGCCGGACTCCTCCAGCTTGCCCGCCACGATGTCGAAGGCTTCGTCNGGGATGTCGTGAATCGGNCCCTTGTCAAANCCCTCAACCTGCACGGCGCGAGCTTCAATCCATTTCCAGCCTAGCTTTTGCGTGACCGCNATTTGGCCGTTAATGTCAACAGCACCTTCGTCGGCGATTCCCATCAGTTCCATGTTTGTCCTTTCGTGTGTTTACCGNCGATAGCTCGCGGTGAAATCTTCNTTGCTAACCTCGACGACTTTCTTCTCNTGGGTGGAATTGGCGATGAGATCATTGAGCTTGGNCTCCCAAGCAGCACTGTCCATCGGCAAATCGACCGGCTCCTCGATGAGCCCGGAATAGACCATCACGTTGGCCAGCTCAACCGAGCCAATGCCACTCTCNCCGGGGGCAATGAGTTCCTCGCCGTCNAGAATGGCGTTGACGAAATTGGTCATGATGGTCGCATGAGCGTTGTCCACACCGGGAATCGGAATCTCCTCCACGGTGGTGTCGGGCTGTTTGAAACCAATCTTCTGCGTGCGNCTCCATTCGTCGGACGGCACGGCGTTGCGGGTGANNNTNAGTTTGTCNTTCTCGAGAATGAGCCGACCTTTCGTTCCGGCAATCTCGAAGCGGTTGCTGCCGGGCGTCTCACCCGTGGACGAAATGAAAACGCCCGAAGCGCCGTTGGCGTACTCNAGGTAACAGGTCACGTCGTCCTCCACCTCAATGTCATGATGCCGCCCAATTCCCACGTGGCTGCGAATGCGGCTGGGCATGCCTGTGATCCACTGCAACGCGTCGAGCTGATGCAGGCATTGATTGAGCAACACGCCGCCACCCTCGCCCTTCCACGTCGCNCGCCANCCGCCGCTTTGATAATACGCCTCGGCNCGGAACCAATCGGTCATNATCCAGATCACGCGAATCAAGTCGCCCAGTTCGNCGCCCTGCACCAACTCNCGAATCTTCTGGTAACGCGGCTCCACGCGCAGCTGAAACATGCCGCCAAATGTCAACTCCGGCCGGGCCGCAGCGGTGGCAATGAGACGCTCGGCATCAGCCTTGTGCGCGGAGATGGGTTTCTCCACCATCACGTGCAGACCCGCCTCGAGCGCGGCGATGCCGAGGGTGGTATGCTGGAAATGTGGCGTGGCAATGATGATCGCATCGATCTCGCCTGAGCCAATGAGCGCCTCGCCGCTGTCGTAAGTCTTCAGCCCTTTAGCCTCGTACTCGGGGAGCTTATCGGCAAAAGCATCGGCCACCGCCANCAGCTCGCCCCGCGGCACCTTGCCGTCGGTGAAATTGCCCACGTGAACCTGNCCGATGTTGCCCAACCCGATGATGCCAATGCGTACGTTGTCCATGATGAAATCCGGTGAGCGACTATGCGGGGAAGCCGGATTAATTTTCAATTATCAATTTCGAGGAAAGGNCCGATGATCATTGACCATTGAAAATGGATAATTACCCTCCAACCATGACGTTCGTCCGATACACGCTGNTGCTGCTCTTCGCCGCCTCCCTGAACGCAGCGCCGCGACTGGATTCGCCGGNAGCGATCGCCAAGCGCATTGCAACCATTCGGGNCGACGATGTGGCATGGCGGAAAATTGCGTGGAAATCCTGCCTNCTTGAAGGCCTTGCTGAAGGGCGGCGAACAGGCAAACCGCTGATGATTTGGTGTTACATCGATCGGCCAGTGGGCGACACCCGTTGCTGAGTGTTTGCAGGAGCCGTCCGGGAGACGGTTTTTTCACGGGAAGATGTTGTTCGACGCATCAATACGCAATTCGTGCCCGTGGCGCTGAAGGCGGCACTGGTCAANAATCCACCCGACGGCATCGAAGGCGCGTTCATCGCGGAAATCAGCCGGTCCAAGCCCGCGCCGCAAGGCGTCTGCGTGGCCAATGGCGCAGGCAAAGTGCTGGCGTGGACTTTGAGTTTTGATAACGACGCACAGGTGCCGAAGTTTCTCGACCACGCACTCNACCGTCACAAGCNATTCCCCGATGCCAAAAAGGCTGTGCCCACGCAGCGTTTCCAGAGCTTCCCCGGGCGGTTTATGCGAGAGGCACCCGACACCCGCGTAAAGCTGCCTACTCTCGCCCAGCATGGCAAAACCAACCATTGCCNCGCCACGCCCCCCAAGGAACGCGGCACACTCATCGCACGCGTGTGGGGACGGCGCGTGGAGAAGAATGGCGAGTTGTGCCAGAACTGCATTAGTCAGGAAAATTATATCGAGGACATTTTTGACGTGCCCATCGCCATGCAACGCGAAGTCGCGCGTGCGGCCAAGACAGATGGCCGCTTTCGACTGCCCGATGCCCTTGTTCGCCATATGGCCACCTACACGTATCTCGGCCAGCTCGATGTTCGCCCTGTGGCNTCGCCAATTCCGCAAAGTCGATCAAGGATTCACACGCTTGAATGGTGGGCCGAACCCGCGCCCAGCGTGAAAGGCAGCCAGCGCTATCGTATCACCGGCAAAACTGATGTGGAGACCAACCACGCCGGACGCGCTGGCGGCGTCGGCCGTTTCCATCATCGCGTCTCCCTACAGTGGCNNGGATTTTTTGACCTCCGCGAAAACGCCATCATCAATCTCGGCCTCTGGGCCGAAGGTCAGGAACAACTCCAATGGGGCAACCGCGTGCTGCAGGCAACCCCCGAGCCACCAGTCGCCCGCCTGATGGCCGGCAAATTCATTAACCTTGATTCCCCTGTACGCTACGGCATCACCGGCCAACCCGCGCGCGGCAAGGAGGTCTGGCAAGGCAAAGGCCCGCCGCCTTCATTGACCAACCCGACAAACCGGCTGCAACAGAAAATGCAACGCCTCCAGCAGGCGCTGCGGCGTGTTGCGACTAGTGGCGGCGATCCTCGTCCCATTCAAATTGAAATCACCAAATTTCAGCGGCTCATACAACAAGGCAAACGCACCGAGGCTGAGGAACATCTGGATCGTGCCTTGGCCTTGGCCAACGCCCATCAGGCTGGCATTCCGAATGCAATCGAGGGCAAGCTTCGACAAATTCGCGTCAGGGTGGAAAAACTGATCCGCGAAGGGAAAAAGGCGGAGGCCGATCAATTGCTCGACCGTTTCCTGCGGGATTTAAAAACCCCTTGAGCGGCAAAGCTATTTGCCGATCACCCCGAACTCCGCGATGGATGCCCATGGGCCGCCGTTAACCTCGGAGAGCGCGCGGATGCGAATGTATCGCCCTTCAACTCGATCGCAATTGATATCCTGAGGCGATTTGATTTTCTTCAAGGCAGCCTTGACGACAGGCTTGCCAAACTCATCGGCTTCATTGCTCACTGCGATTTCGATTTCCTTAATCGCCCCGTTCCATCCGGCGTCTTGTCTGGACAAGTAACGAAACCCCCGGATGGCATGTTCGCGCCCAAGGTCGATGATAATTTCGTGTGGATGCTTCTTGATCGCAGGAACAAATTGCGAATGCCAAATGGTCCTCGCGTTGCCGTCAATGATGTTGCGGGCAAATTTTCCATTGCCGCGATTCTCGCTGCTGACGCTTAGAATCTTGAACCCCTTGCTCGCAATCAAACCCTTGGTTTTCCATTTTCCGCGACCAGGCCGCTGGGGTGGCCGCATGGAACCATACTTGGCCGCGCGATCTTTTTGGTGATTGGTCATGTCAGCAAATGTTCCCTCAACGGCATCCTCGTGGGCTTCGGACGCAAAGGTTTTCATTTGTGCCAAGATTTTTGGGTTTTGAGCGGCAACATTGTTCGCCTCGCTGATGTCCTTTTTCAGGTCATACAATTCCCAGTCGGCATCAGCACGCGGACGAATGGCCTTCCAGCCCTTCATGCGAACGGCGATCTGTCGGCCCAGTTCCCAATAGAGGTATTTGTGCTGGGCCTGTTCGCGGCCAGCGGCTTTTGCCCCGATCAATTCAGGCACAATCGAAATGCCGTCAGTATCCTTAACCGCCTTGCTCCCTGTAATCTCCGCCAGCGTGGGCATCACATCGGGAAAATACCACAGGTGATGGCTCACTCTCCCGGGCTTGATCTTGCCAGGCCAACGAATGGCCATCGGGATGCGCAGGCCGCCTTCGTAAAGATTGCCCTTGCCACCGCGAAACTCCACGCCGGTCCTGGGGTTCTTGTTGGCACTATGGATGCCGCGCGGATGATCCGGCGTGCGAAAGTAATTATTGCCACCATTGTCTCCACAGAAAAACACAATGGTATTCTCGTCGAGCTTCAACTCCTTCAAAAGATCCAATACCTGCCCCACTTGCCGATCCACCATGCCCACCATCGCGGCATAACGGCGGGCTTGCTCCGGCCATTCTTCCCTGTCCTTGTAGATCGCCCAAGCCGGGTCGCTATCGGGAATATCAAAAATGCCGTGAGGCGGGGTAATGGGCAAATAGCAGAAAAACGGCCGATCCTTGTTGTCTTTGATAAACTTGATCGCCTCATTGAAGATTTTGTAGTGCGAATAATTCGTGCCCGTACTCCCGCCCTTGTTTCCGGGTAACGGAACCTCCTCACTATTTCGAATGATGTAGGGCGGATAATAACTGTGCGCATGGACCTGGTCGTAGTATCCCAGAAACACATCGAACCCATGTTTCTCAGGCACGCCCGTTGAGCCTCGCCCACCACAACCCCATTTGCCAAAGCCACCGGTGGCATAACCGGAAGCCTTGAGCATGCTGGCAACCGTTTCCTCGTCTGCTCGCATGGGCGTCCCGCCGCCATTCACGCGCACCGACGTATGGCCGCTGTGCTTGCCGGTCATGAGCACACATCGGGTTGGAGCACATACCGAGGAACCCGCAAGTGCCTGCGTAAACCACACACCCTCCGCAGCCAATCGGTCAATGCGAGGAGTCTTAATGGTTTTACTGCCCATGAAGGAAGGTTCGTAGTAACCCAGCTCATCACACATGATGTAAACAATGTTGGGCTTCTTGGCAGCGGATGAGGTGAATTCAACCAACAAAAAAACCAGCGCCAGAAAATGGGGAATACGCATGGCCTATACGTCTCATGACACAGCGCACAAGACAAGGACTTGAGAGTTATAAACTTCTTTGAGCATTGACCATCGGCTGCTGAATCATACTCTCCCCACATGATCACGTTGCGTATTTTCCT
>PBPF01000037.1 GCA_002724615.1 Verrucomicrobiales bacterium
GGCACCACGATTTTCGCTTTGGGATGCGTGGCGCTGATGATCGCGAGTTGAGCGAAGGGTTGTTTAATGCTGGCGTGGCACGACGGCGGGTGATAACCACCGCGTATGCTGAACCCCGACGATCGCCTGCGCGATTTTCCTGCCTTGGCCAATATGGCCTACCTCAACACCGCTGCTGAGAGTATTCCTCCAAAGTGCGTGCATGAGGCCATTGAGCAGTATTGCCGCGACAAGAATGACGGCATGCGCGGCCGAAAGGCGCACTTTGCCGCGCTGGAAGATTGCCGCGAGATAGCCGCCCAGATGACTGGATTGGCGGTGGATGAGGTGTCCTTTTGCTCCTGCAGTTCTGAGGCTTACAACTTGCTGGCTGGCGCGCTGGACATGGGGGCCGATGACGAGGTGGTCATCACAGATCTTGATTTTCCCGCAGGAGCCACGCCGTGGCTCAACGCGGCTGCCCCACCCGTCGTAAAGCTGTGGCAGGCGAAGGATGGCGCACTGCTGGCAGAGGACTTGGTGCCACTCCTAGGCGAGCGCACGCGGCTGGTACAGGTGTCCCTGGTAAGTTTTTACAACGGCCACCGGCTCGATTGGCGGCCATTCATTGAGGTTGTTCGCGCCAACGCGCCCCGTGCGTTAGTCTCGGTGGATATTACTCAAGCATTTGGACGCGTGGAGTTGGATTGCGACGACGCCGACTGCCTCGTCTCCAGCACGCACAAGTGGACGCTCGGAATTCACGGCGGTTGTGTGGTGGGCATCCCCAAAAGACATGCCGATGTACTTACCACTAATGCGGGCGGGTGGTATCACCTGCAGAATGCTTTTGAGTCCGATCGCTTTGAGCGTGCGGTGTCCAAGAACGGCGCCGCAAGCTACTCTGTCGGCATGCCCAACTTTGTGGCGCTTTACGCGCTGAACGCTTCCCTGCGCTATCTCAACGACGTTGGCGTGGCGAACATTGCGGCATATGCCGACCCTCTCGTTCACCAACTGGAAGCCGGTCTGCGCGAGTTGGGCCAAGCTCCCATGGCTGCCCAGCGCGAAGGCAACGCTAGCGGAATTCTTGCCATCTTGCATGATGACACCACCGCGATCCATGAGGCAATGGAGGCCGCTGAGGTTCACGTAATGCATCACGCCGGCCGATTGCGCATGGCGCTGCACGGCTATAACACGGGTGCGGACGTGGAGAAATTTCTTGAGGTGTTGCGGGGCGCGCTGGGTCGGTGAGTTACATGCCCATCACTTGGTAGCCGCTGTCCACATAAATAACTTGTCCGGTGATGGCGGCGCCGCCGTCGCTGGCTAGGAACGTGCCGGTGCTGCCCAGTTCGGCGGGATCGACATTGCGTTTCAGGGGCGCGACTTCCGCATGGTGCTTGAGCATGTCGCCAAAACCGCTGATGCCGCGCGCGGCCAGCGTGTTCATTGGGCCGGCACTGATGCAATTCACGCGGATCTGGCGCGGGCCGAGGTCGTAGGCAAGGTAGCGCGTGCTGGCCTCAAGCGCAGCCTTGGCGACGCCCATCACGTTGTAATGGGGCACGACTTTTTCCGCGCCGTAATAGCTCATGGCCAAGATGCTTCCGCCTTCGGTCATCAACGGTGCCGCACCTCGTGCTAGTGCCACCAGTGAATATGCGCTGACATCGTGTGCCACACGGAAGGCCTCGCGGGTGGTGGAAACAAAGTCACCCTCCAGTGCCTCCTTTGGCGCGAAGGCCACGGAGTGCAACAGCAGGTCGAGCTGTCCGTCAAACCTGTCGCCCACTTCGTTGAACACGCGGTCGATGTGGTCGTCCTGAGTGACATCACACTCTGTGATTAGAGTGTCTTCGCCAAAGGTTGCGGCGAGTGTGCCAACGTTGTCCTTCAGGCGTTCGCCTTGATAGGTAAACGCCAGCTCCGCGCCCGCCTCATGCCATGCCTGCGCGATGGCCCAGGCGATGGATCGCTTGTTGGCCACGCCGAACACCACGCCCTTTTTGCCGGATAAAACTCCCATGCCGTCGGAGCATGCGGGCAAAGCCAGCCCTGGTGCAATGCGAAAGCTGGGGATGTAAATAGGTGCCGAGCCCCATGAGTTCGAGGATGTGGGCGAGGGCGTGCTGCGCAGGGCGGGGCTATAAGGAATTGAACGGCGGGTCGCAACGGCGCACCCTGTCGGCGCATGAACCCAATTCTTGAACACAATCGTCGCGCATGGGACGAGCGCGCTGCGGCTGGGCAGCGGTTTGCGCGGCCGGCGACGGAGGCTGAATTTGCCGATCCGATGAAAACACTCGACGGCCCCGGCTGGCTGGGCGACGTGTCCGGTCGGCGCATCCTTTGCCTTGGCGCTGGAGGCGGGCGACACGGTCCGCTGCTAGCTAGCCTTGGTGCCGTGGTAACTGTAGTGGACATCAGCCCGGCGATGCTCAAGCTGGACAATGAGCTGGCGGACGCGCGTGGATTGCGCCTTGAGACGGTGGAGGCTTCCATCGACGACCTCGGTGCGCTGCCCGACGCTGAGTTTGAGATAATCCTTCAGCCGGTCAGTACCTGCTACGTGCCGGACATCCACTTGGCTTATCGCGAGGCCGCACGCGTAATGAAGCCCGATGGCATCTACGCCAGTCGCCACAAGCAGCCGACGAGCCTGCAGACTGGGCTAGCGCCGTCGCCGAGCGGATTCTGTTTAAATGAACCCTATTATCTAAACGGCCCGCTATCACCGCCGCGGGAGGCCGGGCCGCATCGCGAGTCTGGCACGATGGAGTTCCTTCACCGCTGGGGCGATCTGTTGGGCGGACTGTGCCGGGCCGGGTTTGTGCTGGAAGATGTTCTGGAGCCAAAGTTTGGTGACCCATCCGCGAAGCCGGGGACATTCGAATACCGTGGACACTACCTCGCGCCTTACATCCAGTTCAAGGCACGGCGAACCGATTCGCCTGCACCGCCGCAGGAGAAGCTATGGTCGCCGGAGGCGTGATTACTGCCGGGCCTGCGAGATGATTTCGCTGATCTTCACGGGTTTGCCCTCGCGACGCTTGCTCTCGTCGGCAGCCTCCATGAAGGCAAACAGCTCGATCGTTTCAGCAGGCTCGACAGGCACCTTACCGGTCTGGAACATCTTGACCGCCTCGACCACCAGCGGCGCGTAGCCGTCGTAGCCGCCCACTTCGGATTCGCCCTTTGTGCCTTTTGCAAAGCCGCCGTAGCCTTTGCCTTCGCGAAATATTCCCACGCGGCCCCCTTTCCATTTGCCGACCACTTCGATCTTGCCATCCGCCGTCGTCCGCCTCTCCACGGTCTCGCAGCCCGCACCCATCACCGTGAAAAGCGATTCGCATCCGTGCACGCCATACCAAAACAGATCCGGGTGATGTACCTCCAGCGAACACGGACTGTGCACCTCCGCACGCATTACCTTGCCGATCGCACCGTTGCGGGCGGCTTGAGATTTTTTGCCATAGCGCAGCGATGATGAACTGAAAACCGGCACGCCTTTTTTCTTCGCGTAGTCAAAAATGAAGATGGCATCCGCCAGAGAGCCGGCCATCGGCTTGTCAATGTAAAGCGGCAGACCCGCATTGAGCACAGGGATGGCCTGACGCACTTTCGGTCGGCCGTCGACGCTCTCCAGCATCACCGCGTCCACGTTTTTGCAAAGCTCCGCTATTGTCGGATAAAGCTTCACTCCGTACTGCTTTGTCAGCGTCTCGGTAAATTTGTCCAGCCGATTGGCACTGGAGGGCACATCGAGACTGCCGCCGCGGAAGGCCGCCACGACCTTGGCGTTGGCCAACGGGCCGGTTGCCTTGGGGTCGTTGATGATCTTGGTGAAGGCGACAACATGCGAGGTGTCTAGCCCGATGAGGCCGATGCGAACTTCCTTGGCCGTGGCCAACGTGGCGTAGGCAAGGGACAGCAGGAGCGTAGTGATGCGTTTCATGGTTCCCCAAGGCTGGCGCGGCGGCGTGCGGTTGGCAAGCCTACGGTTGGGTCGTTACCTCGCTCCAGTCCAGCCCGTGGCGCTTGGCGTATTCGGAGAGCACACGCTCGTTTTCAATCAACACCGTGCGCACCACGGCCGAGTCATCCGCATAGCCCACATCCGCCACATGGTCAGGGATGAGATCGGTTTGCTTGTGCGTGTAGGCCAGCGCAAAACAGGCCTCTGCGATGACGAAAAAGGGAATGTCCGTATCTGCATCCTCCGCGAAATCCTCAATCACATCGGCCAGAAATTCCAACTGCTCCACGAGGTGCGGATATTTCGGCGCGTGAATTTCGGCAAATTCCAGCTTCAAGTGCGGCAGCTTCTGGTGGATACCTTGCAGAATGCGAGGTGTGACGCGCGCTGCGTTGTGATGCACAAATTCCGCGATGTCGGACATGCGTGCAGTTTAACTCACCGGTGCCCGGTGGCAAGCCCGCGCGCTCAGACGACTTCCAGCTCCATCTCAGGTAGCGAATCGATAAACATTCGCCCATACCGTTTGGTCAACACGCGGTTGTCCAGCACGGCAATGATTCCACTGTCGTCCGCTGTGCGGATCAGTCGCCCCACCCCCTGCCGAAATTTCAAGACTGCCTGTGGCAGGTTGAATTCCATGAACGCATTACCGCCTTTCGCCTCGATAGCCTCAACGCACGCCTCGATCAGCGGATGATCCGGCACAGCGAACGGCAGTCGCGTGATGACCACGTTGGACAACGCTTCGCCCGGCACATCCACCCCCTGCCAGAAACTGTCCAGCCCGAACAACACCGAGTCCGTGTCCTTCTTGAACTGCTCCAGCATCGTCGCTCGCGGCGTGCCCGTTCCCTGGACAAGACTGTTGATCCCCAACTCCTCGAAAAGCGGCTCAAGACCCGCAGCTACTTCCTTCATCAATTTACTGTTCGTGAACAATACAAACGCCTTTCCGTGCGTCATCTTCACGAAATGCCCGATCCACTCGACCAGCGCTTCCGCATACGCCTCGTCTCGTGGGTCAGGCATGCGACTAGCCACATACAGTTTAACTTGGTTATTATAATTAAATGGCGACCCCATTTGCGCCCGCCGCGCGTTCTCAGCGCCCACACCACGGACGAAGAAGTCCAGACCTGGGCATTTCCCCGGCGGTGCTTGGTCGCGTTCCGGATCCTTGATTGCCAGCGTCGCGCTCGTGCAGATTGCCGAGGTGCCCGCGTGGAACACTCGTCCACGCAGATATTCCGCGATGTCGATAGGTGCCGCGTTCAGCGACAGCCCCTGCCGCATTCGACCCGTGCGTTCCACCCAATACACGTGGTCCTCTGCGCATTGGCTCAGGAAAATGCTCACCGCATCGCGCAACTCGGCCAGTCGCCGATTGCACTCAATCAACTCCGCCGCCGTCTCTTCATCCTCCGCAGCTTCGATCAAACTCCCCACTGCCTCTCGCACACGCTGTAATGGTAATGAAACATTGTCTTTCACCAAATCCGCCTGCCGGATGCGCAGCTCACGCCACTCGCGCAGTCGGCGCGGCCCCTTTTCGTGCCGTTCGTCGCACACCTTTTCCACCTCTGCGAACAACTTGTCTGTCTCATCCAACGACTCTGCCACTCCTTTCACCCCTCCCCCCTCGCGCAGCATGGCCAGCAGGCCCTTCTCCGTGCGTGGGTTCCACAACCGTTGTAGATTGAACCGCATCGCGCCGCTCGACACACTCACGCCGATGTGCCGTGAGGCCACAGGTTGCAGGTGCTGTGCCTCGTCGAAAATCACGAAGTCGTTTTTAAACAGCAACCCTTCATCCGCGTCCTCCTCTTCATTATCGTCATCCGCCAGCACGCCCAGCGAAGCGAAGAATAGTGAGTGGTTCAAAACCAGTACATCCGCGCTGAGGAAGCGGCGACGCGCACGCTGGAAGAAGCATTCACCGTGCGACCGCGCCGCGTCCGTGCCGTGCCCGCAAAGCTTTGGCGAGCATAAGCCGCGCTCTGAGCAGACGGCTTCCCACACCTTTGCGTCCGGCTCGACTTCGAAATCCGAGAGGCTACCGTCCTCCGTCGTGCGGCTCCATTCATACACCCGCTTCAGTTCCGCCACTTCCGGCGTGGTGAAAAGCCCTTCTGCCCGTGCCAAGGCCCGTTGGAGCCGCCGCGTGCAAAGGTAGTTTGCGCGGCCCTTCAGCATCGTGAACGAAAACTCCACTGGCAAAATCCGCTGCAGCATCGGCAGATCCTTTTCGGCCAGTTGTTCCTGCAGATTTATCGTGTGCGTGGAAACAATCGCCTTCCTTCCATTCGCCCGCGCATAAAGAATCGCCGGGATTAAGTAAGCAAGACTCTTCCCCACTCCCGTGCCTGCCTCAACCACCAGATTCTCTCCTGCCTCCAGAGAGCGCGCCACGGCAACCGCCATCTTCTGCTGCGGCACGCGGTGTTCGAAGTTTTTCGCTTTGGAAAGAAGGCCACCGGGCCCAAAGATCGCCTCCACCTGTGCCGNCAATTCCGAGTGCGACTCCGTAGGCTGGCTGTCAGCTTGTAGGATCATGTATCCCNAGATTTCTCAACCACTTCCACGCCCGCTTGGCTTTTGACAATGCGCCCAGCCGCNAATACGCCGCGCCACGAGGTGTTTGGGTAAACAGTGCAGTCGCGCCCGATAATACTGCCTGGGTTGAGAACACTGTTGCAGCCAATCTCGCTGCCGTCACCGATCAACGCACCGAACTTGCAGAGGCCGGTGTCCGCGCCTTCCACGCAAACATTTCCGGGCGTGACCTTAACGTTGGAAAGCACTACTCCTGCCCCAAGATGCGCGCGATGACCAAGGATCGAGTCGCCCACNTAATTAAAATGGGGCACCTCGCAGTGGTTGAACAGCATGCAATTCTTCAGCTCACAGGCGTTGCCCACCATGCAGCCNTCGCCCACGATCACGTTCGAGCGTATATATGCGTTGTNGCGGATANTGCAGTTTGCGCCAATGATCGCCGGCCCCGTGATCATCGCNCCCGGCTCNACCACTGTCCCTTCGCCGATGAAAACCTGTTCGCCTACCGTTGCCTGCGGCGAGACATCNCAATGAATGCCGGGCTGGAGATGCGCTTCCAGAAAAGNGCCAATTTTTGGCAGNGCTTCCCANGCTGGNCCNCAGCCATCAAAAACCGGCGCATGCGCCGTCTGCTCAAGNTCAAAAAGTTCCGCCGCGCCAAACATGTCNCCAACGTAGGGAAAAGCACCGCCGGGAAAAACTATTTTTTGTCCGCCACCGCCGCGNGTAGGCGGTCCTTGAAGGTTTCGACGCCCTCTTCAAGGGCGGCCATCATCTCGAGAATCTCGATGGAAGGGTGTTTCTTTTTAAAAATGGCGAGGTTTGAGNNGGCAGCGTCCTCATCCATTTTGTTGGCGGCAACNAGGNANGGCTTGTCAAGCAGAGCAGGGTCGTATTGCTTTAGTTCGCCGAGGATTTTCTCGTAGTCATCGGCTGGATCGCGATTATCGGTGCCGGCCATGTCGAGGATGATAACGAGCATGGCGCAGCGGCGGATGTGCCGCAGGAAAGCGTGGCCAAGGCCGACGTTGGCATGGGCACCTTCGATAAGGCCGGGAATATCGCAGACGGTCAGGCGCGACCAGTCGGCAAATTCCAGCACGCCAATCTGCGGGTGCAGCGTGGTGAAAGGGTAGGGAGCAATCTTGGGCCGNGCGGAGCTGATGGCGGTGAGCAACGTGCTCTTGCCGGCGTTGGGATAGCCGACAAGGCCGACATCGGCCATGATGCGTAGCTCGAAAAGATACCGACCTTCCTCGCCGGGTTCGCCCGGTTGGGCGATGCGCGGGGCTTGGCGAACGGAGTTGGCGTAGTGCTTGTTGCCCTTGCCGCCGCGGCCGCCTTGGCAAAGAGTGAACTGCTCGCCATGTTCGGTGAGATCGGCGATTAACTTNGCCTCTTGTCCGACCGCCACCGAGGCGGGCGGTGTGTCTGTTTCCGGGGCAGCTTCCAGATCTATGGCCAGCGCCATGCCGGCGTTTGCAGCGGATTCCCATTCACCTTTGGGCACAACTGCCTCCGGTATGGTGTCTTCATTCGGCAGCTGCCAGATGACAGTCCCGCAGGGAACCTTAACAACAAGATCCTTGCCGGCGCGACCGTGCTTGTCCTTGCCTTGGCCATGTTCACCCTTTTTCGCTATGAGTCGCGGCTGGTAAAACTGGGCGATGAGGTTGTTCAAATCGTGGCTNGCCTCGAGGATGACATCGCCGCCACGCCCGCCGTCGCCGCCACTGGGGCCGCCTTTGGGTACGAAGGCTTCCCGGCGAAAGGCAATGCAGCCCCTGCCACCATCGCCGGCANGCGCTTGCACTTTCACCTGGTCGACAAACATGGCGTCATTCTCCCCGGGGCAACAAAAAAGGCGAGGCGGAATACCTCGCCGAAAAAGATCCTGAGTGCCGGCTAGTTCTGCACNGTCTCCACGGGCTCGACGTTCACGCGGCTGCGGCCCTTGGTGCGGTCGAACTTCACGCGACCGGTCTCGAGCGCGAAGAGCGTCCAGTCGCGCCCCGTACCCACGTGTGTGCCGGCCTTATACTTGCTGCCGCGCTGGCGGATGAGGATGGTGCCGGCGTTGACCAGTTGGCCATCACCGCGCTTCACGCCTAAACGCTTGCTGTTGCTGTCGCGCCCGTTCTTGGATGAGCCCTGTCCCTTTTTATGCGCCATGGTTTACTCCTTGCTNTCGCTGGCCTCCTCAGCGGGGGCGTCCTCTTTTTTCTTGGCGGGTTTTTCGGCTTTTGTGGCTTTGCCGCCTGACTTGATGTCGGTGACCTTCACTACGGTGAGGTCCTGCCGGTGGCCTACTTTGCGGCGGTGGCCTTTGCGTCGTTTCATTTTAAACGCCACCACCTTGGGGCCGCGCTTGTGCTCGACCACGTCGGCCACCACGGCTGCCTTGTCCACGACAGGAGCACCGACGGTCACCTTGCCGTCGTTGTTCACCAGCAACACGCGGTCAAAAGTCACGGGCTTGCCGGCTTCAGNGTTTAGTTTCTCGACGGTAACAGTGTCTCCCGCACCNGCACGGTACTGCTTGCCGCCTGTCTCAAATACTGCGTACATGATTTACTCCCGGAAAATTGGGGACGCAGACTAGACCAGAAAGGCCCGGGGGTGTCAACAGGTCTTTGGAGGAATTTTTTGTAGANTAGGGAATTACGGTANGTGCGTCAGGGCCTCNAAGAATTACCGATTNTCCGGATTNTCCGNNCTTCCAGTCGTTGTCCGGATTGTCCGGGCAGTCAAATTCGTGGGCTCTTAAATCGTTCGGCTTGAATTTACGACCACAATGTTTGCAGGGCTTTTCCTTTGGCTCCGGTTCGGTCCAAACGATCTTGCCTTCCATGTTGATGTAAGCAGATCGGTAATCATCGTCGATGGTTACTCGTGTCAATTCACCAAAGAAAAAGCCTTCTGCAGAGGTAAACTGGGGATTGATTATGAATTTGCCGTCTTCGTCAATGTAACCCCATTTTTCGCCTTGTTTAACAGCAGCTAAGCCATGAAAAAAAGGCTCTGCACTTTTGAATTGTGGGTTGATCACAAATTTTCCGGTTGTATCTATGAACCCCCAGCTATCGTCGCCTGATGCAACCGCTGCTAAACCCGACGTGAAAGGTTCCGCACTTTCAAACTGAGGGTTGACCACATATTTGCCGTCTGTCGAGATATAGCCCCACTCGCCAGAAAGCCTAACAGCCGCTAATCCATCAGAGAACGGTTTTGCATTATCAAATTGCGGATTGATAACCAAGGCTCCAGTCTCATCGATATAACCCCACTTGTCATCTTTCTCGACCGGAATTAAATCGCCTACATCCAAAATTAAAGAGAAAGTGCCCAAATCNACTGCGTCTTCAAATTGGGGGTTAATGAGATATTTGCCATCCTCNTCGATGAANCCAAANTTCTCATTTAAAGNAACCATAGCCANGCCGTTATGGAACAATCCGGCANCTGAGAATTGAGGCTGTATTACGAGTTTTCCTGATTCGTCAACATAGCCCCACTTGTCATCCACACTGACTGGAGCCAAGCCATCTTTGAACATTATGGCTCCTTCGAATTGTGGGTTGATAACAAATTTACCATCGCGATCAATGAACCCATATTTTTCACCACTCCTAACGGGTGCCAAACTGCCAATAAAAAGCCTAGCTCTGTCAAACTGCGGATTTATTACGACCTTTCCGGAACTGTCGATATATCCCCACTTGTCGTCTACCTTGATTGGATAAAGCACGTTGGGTCCGCCGAAGAGCCACATCACAAACCACACCAGAAGACCAATCACTGCCAAGGCACCTACACCCATGCCGCCCAAAACTAAAATGCCTGTGGTGGTGTCACCCGAAGAGTCATCAGGTGGAGGCGGGGGGCCCACCAAATCTTCCTCTCTCGGCAAGCGGATAGGGATTGTGCCACCAAAAGTGGATACCGGTTGCCAGTCCGCCATTCCTTCAGCCCAATATTTAGCGTGAGCAGGGATATTTCCAGAATCCAGCATTGCCCTTAGTTGCGGTTCTGTCAAAGGACCCTGCAGCGGAGCATTTTCTTCTGTGCGGACAAAATAATCCATAGGAGCAATATCGNGCTTCAANCGNCATTAAAAGGAATTATGAAAATAANTCAAGCTAATCCTGCGACTCGGGTTCTTCCTCCTGCAGATAGGTTTTGCCTTTGTAAAGGCAAGCAACCGGGATGAAGAGCAACGCCGCAAGGAACATCATGCCAGAGAAAAAGTAGTAGTAGTCCGCGCCCTTGAGTTTTGAGGTTTGTACGTGAAATTCGCGGCCGATCAGGTCGGCATTGGTCAGCTTGCTGTCTGTTGGNACAGAGAGAATTCGCCATTCGTACTTTAGTTCATCGCCGTTGGGGTCGAAGCTACCNGAACCGTCAAGGGTGATGGTCTCTCCCAAAGTTGCGTTCCGGTCTTTTCCGGCTTTGACTACAGGCGGAAGATTCTCCGTGCCGGCCTTTACAATGACGGTGTCCTCCGCCGTTGCTGGCGGCGTGAGGATGGCTTTGCCGGTCTCTGCATCCAGTTCATAGCGGGCCTCGTCTCCGACCATCACCGAGAATCGCAATTCATAGTCTCCCGCCACGTCAGGCGTGAAGACNGGGTTGCGTGTGGCGGCTTTGGACAGGGCCTCATCGGTCAACTGACTCCCCGAGGGCACTTTGGTGAACACCCATCGATAGGTAAACGATCCGCGATAGTCGCNCTTCTTTGCTGTTCCGTACATACGTACTCGTTTACCAGGTGCAACTGCCACCAACTGTCCCGCNTCTGCTGAAGGGGNTTTTTTGCCCGAGACAGCCNNCTTGGGTGCGGTATTCTTTTGGGTTTCCTCTTGCTCCTTCACAGTGATGGTCACCACTGCTGTAGCGTTGCTCTCCTGGTCTGTGGCTTGCAGTTCTAATTTATAAACACCCTTTACGTCAGGCTTGAACGAAGGTGGATCGTTCATGATGTAATGGTTGACCGCTGCAGTAAAAAGGTTGCCTACTGAGACCGACATCAGGAAAAAGCCGAGAATAAGCGACTTCATTTTCCGTGGAGCTTGAGTGTAGGAGAATTCCAATGCGGTGATGGACACAAAAACTTCTGCCGCGGTGATGAACACGTACGCCAGAATCTGCCAGATGATATTCGGCAACTCACCCCCTAGAATTTGAGTCTCGATCCACGCCGGAATCAGGAACGAGGGGACGGCCACGAAAAAGCCTATCCCAATTTTGCGCAGCGGGGTGAGTTTGAAAAACTTGTTGATGGTCGGATAAATCAGCGCCGTGAATATCGGGATAAACACCATGATCATGACCGGGTTGATTGCCCCGATTTGCGAAGGCAGCCATTCAATGCCAAGCCAGTTTCGATCCATGCGGTCGGCTTGCAGCACCCACGCAGACCCAGTTTGGTCAAACAACGCCCAGAACATCGCCACGAATATGTAGATGACACATAGTCGCCCAATTATCGCCAATCCCTCGCGACTAAATGCCTCCTTGAAGAAGCCCGTGCCTGCGGCAGGGATGTGGACAAACCTTTTTCGGCCCATCCAGAACACGATTGTTGCAAGCAACATCAAGCCTCCCGGCACGCCAAAGGCCACGTGTGGCCCGTACTGGTCGAGCAGGATCGGCGTCATGATCTGCGAGGCGAACGCGCCCAGGTTGATCGAGAAATAAAACCAAGCGTAAATCTTCGTGATCAAGTGCTTGTTTGCATCGCCAAACTGGTCGCCAACGTGTGCGGACACGCAGGGTTTGATTCCACCNGCTCCAATCGCGATTAGTGTCAGNCCCACGGTCAACCCAAGCCGCGTCTCATCCAGTGCCAGTGCAAGGTGCCCAAGGCAGTACACGATTGAGAGCGCAATGATCGTCTTGTACTTCCCCAAGAAAACATCTGCCACAATCGCCCCCAACAGCGGCGTGAAGTACACCGCGCTGTTAAACAGGTGAAACCAAGTCTTCGCCTCACCTTCGCCCATTGGCTCCGGCCCGTCCTGACCCATCAAGTATTTCGTCATGAAAACGACGAGAATCGCCTTCATGCCATAAAACGAATACCGCTCCGCTGCCTCGTTNCCNATGATGTANGGGATGCCCTTGGGCATTTCCGTCGATTTGACAGGCGCAGTGCGGTAGGGAGACTCGGCCATGTGCGCGGGATGTTGGCGAAGACCGAGCGCGGTGGCGAGGGGAAACTAACGTTGGCNGTGTTGCCGCCAGATTTTCACATCCAACGTGTGGTNGGAATGTGAGTCTTGGTTTTAAAAATGATGGNGCGCAATGGGAGGCTTAATNCGTGCGTNGAATGNCTCGGTTGAGCAGGCCCGACCATATCATTAAACAACTGGTGATTCCGCCTAGCAACGCGCCTACCGTGATGTCCAAGGCCGAATGCACGCCCAACGCCATGCGGGAAAGGCAGACACCGGCGGCCCAAAGTAACGGAATCCAACTGAACCATCGTCCGCGCGGCACGAGGTGCTCCACGAGGAATGCCAAGTTTACNGCGATCAAAAAGGCCACCAGCGAGTGGCCAGAGGGAAACGAAAATCCTGTCATCGANATCCAATGTTTGCTGATATCGGGGTGAAGCGATTTGACCAGCGAATTGTCCTGATNGGTCTCCAGGGTTTTTTCAAGAAATGCGGAACGCTGTGACCTTGAGGGCAAGGCGTAGAATTCCTTCGCCGTGAGCAAACCCTCATNGGNGAGTCGTTTNACAAATGGGCGGGGCACACCTGCCAGCGGCTTGGNGGCAAATTCATTAAAAGCAGCAAAGGCCACCGTGATGACGGAAACCATGGAAAAGAATAAAACCGATTTCCGCACNCGATCGCNTAATGTCACTTGTCGTGCTGCNACTAGGCCCGAAGCCAAAAGCAGCATTGGGCCAATACCCAAATGCGTTCCGCTGTCGGAGAGCAGCAGCCAGAATCGGCTTAGGGCTTGGTCGGAGCGAAACCCGGAGAAGGCCAACGGCGTGAGCCATGCGACCCCCGCCGTCAACAAGAACGCCGCAAAGGTCAGCCTCGAGACACGACGATGTTGGGCTTCTTGCACACGCACACCCTAAGGCTGGGGTGCGTGCGTGGGCAAACCCGGAGTCGCACGTGGATCGTTAATGAATTGCAATTAGCCTCTTCAGTCGGTATGAACTCGGCCATCATGAGGAGGGCAATAATCCTGAGTTTGGCTTTGGTGAATGCTGTCGTGTTTGCCCGGGTGCCGATTAAGCTGGCTTCTGATCTGGCGGTTTCGCCGGATGGCAAGCAGATCGCTTTTTTCTGGAGGGGCGATGTATGGGCGGCACCGATGAAGGGCGGCGCGGCACGGCAGCTAACGCGGCACCCGGCAGTGGACCGNCAGCCAGCGTGGTCGCCGGATGGCAAAAAAATTGCCTTCATGAGCGAACGCGAGGGTGGGCGNCAGGTTTGGGTGATGCCAGCGACTGGCGGTGCACCCCGCAAGCTGACTACCCACACGGAGGGATTCACGCTGGAAGAATGGATGCCCGGCGGCAAGGGCTTGTTGACCAGCGTGCGGCGCGATCATTTTTGGCGGCATAGCGACCGGTTTATGGTCATCAATGCCACCACCCAGCAGGAACGCGAGCAGGCAGTGTTTGATGCGTACGGCAATTACGCGAGTGTTTCAGCGGACGGGAAGAGCATTCTTTACAATCGCGAGGGCGAGCGTTGGTGGCGCAAGGGGTACATCGGCAGTCGTACGGCGCAGGTGTGGCTGTGGGATGCCGCAAAGAAAACGCACACGCAACTGCTTGTCGGCGATGACGCGCGTTGGCCGACATGGAAGCCGGACGGCAAGAAGTTTTATTATGCCGGCGCGCGTGGCGGCAGTGCGCTCAATTTGCGCGAGTACGATTTGGACACAAAGAAGGATCGGCAGATCACGAAGTTCACCGATGATAGCGTGGTGTTTCCTGCCATCTCGCGTGATGGGTCGGTGATCGCGTTTCGGCGGTTGTTTGATTTTTACTATCTCAAGCCGGGACTGGATGAGAAGCCGGCCAAAATCAATCTCTTCGCACCGGGCGACGTGGCAGTGCCGCGCGTGCAACGACGCGTGTTGAGCAAGGCGACTGAGGCAGCGTTTTCCAAAGATGGATTGGAGCTGGCCGTGATTGCCGGTGGCGATGTGTGGGTGATGGACACTGAATTGCGCGAGCCAGTGCAGGTGACGTCCACGCCCGAGGAGGAAAGCAATCCGGTGTGGCATGGCGACGAACTGGTGTTTCTCAGCGGACAAGGTGGGCAGGTTGATGTGTGGCAGGCGTCACGCGCCGACTCCAAAAAATACTGGTGGCAAAATGATGCCTTCAAGTTGAAGCGTCTGACCAACGACGCTGCCACCGAGTACGGCCTCACGCGCAGCCCGGATGGCGGGCAGTTTGGCTTCCTGAAAGAGCGCGGCGATTTCTGGGTGATGGATGCCAAGACGCAAAAGGCGCGGCGCGTGTTCAAGAGTTGGAACGCTCCGCAATACGACTGGAGCCCGGATGGCAAATGGATCGTGTACGCATTGTCAGACAACGATTTCAATCGCGACATCTGGCTGCGTCCGCTTGATGGCAGTCGCGAGCCGTTCAACCTCTCGCGACATCCCGACAACGAATACAACCCGCGTTGGAGCCCCGACGGGAAGAAGATCGCTTTCACCGGTCGCCGTCGGGATCAAGAAGTTGATATTTTTTACGTGTACCTGCGGGCAGAGGATGACGAGGAAAACAGTCGTGCCCGACGNTTGGCAAAGGCGTTGGAGAAAATGAAAAAAGGCCGGCCACCAAAACCAGCGTCCAAGCCGGAACCCCCGAANGANGAGCCCAAGAAAGAAGAGCCCAAAAAGCCAGAACCGAAAAAGGACGAAAAAAAGCCCGACGCAAAGCCTGAAGCGAAGCCAGCCAAACCCGCCTTGAAGATAGACTTCGAAGGCATCCACGAGCGCATTCGCACGGTGTCCATTCCGGACAGCAGCGANNCNGGGCTCTTTTGGTCGAGCGATTCCAAGAAGCTCGCCTTCAGCGCTACTGTCGCCGACAAGCGTGGTACCTACACAGTTNCTTTTCCCGANAGCCTGAAGCCCACGCTGCTCACTACCACNACCGGCACAGCGCCGCGCTGGGTTGGAGCAAACATTCGCTGGTTGGCCAATGGCGCGCCCGGCACTCTCAGCGNCACCGGAAGGCCCACGAGTTATGCCTTCAAGGCGCAACAGGAGTTCGATCTCGGCAAACGTTACCGCGCCGCCTTCGACATGTGTTGGCGCGCCATGCGCGATCACTTTTATGATGACGCCCTCGGCAACCGNGACTGGACCGCCATTCGCAAAAAGTACGCTCCCATGGCCGNAGCCGCGNCGGATGGCTACGCGCTCACGCTGGTTGTNAGCCTGATGCTCGGAGAACTGAANGGTTCCCATCTCGGCTTTTCGTATCGTGGACCCGAAACGGCACCCACCGCACCAACACCTGGCTGGACGGACACCACCGCGCATCTCGGCGTGCGTTTTGCGTCTGCCTTNAAGGGCGCCGGACTGCGCATTCNCGATATCATTCCTGACGGTCCGGCAGGGCGTGTTGAAAGCCAGCTCAAGCCAGGCGAAGTGATTACGCATGTTTCTGGCAAAAAGATTGGCCCGAAAACCGACCTTGCCACGCTGCTAACCGGGCGCTTGGATCGCGACATTGAGTTGACCGTGAAGGCAGGGCCGCGCGCGAAGGCAAGCCGCAAGGTTACGCTGCGGCCCATNACGTACGGCACCGCGCGCAGCAAGNTTTATGAAAAATGGATTCGCGACAATCGCGCGATGGTCGACAAACTCTCCGGTGGCAAGCACGGNTACCTGCACATTGCGGGAATGAACATGTCGAGCTTCTATCGATTTGAAGAGGAATTATACTCAGTCGGCGCCGGCAAGGACGGCATCGTGATTGATGTGCGCGAAAACGGCGGNGGTTTCACCACCGATCATTTGTTGACCATACTCACCCAGCCACGCCACGCCATCACCGTGCCGCGCGGTGGCGGGCGCGGTTATCCGCAGGANCGCAAGGTGTATGCCTCATGGCACAAGCCCATCGTGGTGNTGTGTAACCAAAACAGCTATAGCAATGCGGAGATTTTCAGCCACGCCATCAAGCATCTTAAACGTGGCAAAGTTGTGGGCGTGACGACTGCCGGCGGCGTGATNAGNACCGGTGGACGCAACATCATGGATCTCGGCTTTCTGCGCATGCCTTTCCGCGGCTGGTATCTGTTGGGCTCCGGCGAAGACATGGAACTGCACGGTGCCGTGCCGCACGTTCAAATTTGGCCCAAGCCCGGCGATTGGCCCGCGGGCCGCGATGGCCAACTGCGCCGCGCTGTTAGCGTCCTNAAAAAGGATGTCGCCAAATACAAGGCCCGCAAGCAGCCCGACCTGTTGAAAGCCAGCGGCCGNCCAAAGAAAAAGTGACGCTGGGGGCTGTTTGCCTAAAGAGTGCTACGATAGCTGCCAGCGGGCTTGGCGGAGGACGGCGAAGGTGTTGGTTTTTAGTTTTTCGTACCAGACAGTCACCAGGGCCCCATTGTCCACTTGCACGGTGGTGGGGTAACCGAGGTCGCCGCCGGCGCCATCGGCGGAGATGGTGATGGGGTCGCTCCAGGTTTTGCCATGATTGGTGCTGAGGCGCGCTTGGTTGCCGAAGGGCGTGCGGCGGTGGCCGTAGCTCATCAGCAGGCGACCGTCCTTTAAACGCAGCAGNTGNGAGGGGAGACCCCAGACGCCNATGGCATGGGGTTCGGTCCAGGTTTTGCCGCCGTCACGCGATTCGGTCTGCAGGGTCTCGCGGTTGTTCTTTGGGTTGTGGTTGCGAATGTGCGCGATGAGATCGCCGTTGGTTGCCTCGACAGCGTGCAGTTCGTGGTAGTTTTTCGGATCGTCGCCCTTGCGGGTGGGGATTTGCGCGAGGCGCTTCCATGTTTGGCCGTCGTCCTTCGATTCGCAGACCCCGATCCATGTGTCCTTGCGCCAGAGGTTTTTGCCGGCGTAGAGGATGCGGCCGTCCTTCAGGTTCACCGGGCCGTGGGGACTGTTGACGAGGCAGTCGTAGCGCGGGCTCCAAGTGACGCCGCCGTCGGTGCTGCGAATCATCCAGGTGCCCAGTTCGCTTTTGCGGTCGGCGGGAGGCACGCGGGTATGGGCGGCCAGCCAGGCGTCGCGCCGGGCCGCGGGCCATTTTTTATGCGCGCCCTTGGCCAGGTAGTATTCATCGTAGGCGTTGGAGGTGAAGGTGGTGGCAAGCAGGGTGCCCTTGGTGGTTTCGAGTACGCCGGCGTCGCGGTCGTCGATAGGGCTGTCGAGCAACACGCGCGGGAAGGTCCAAGTGTCGCCGCCGTCGCCGGAGCGCATCAGCTCGACTTGGCCGAAGGGGCAGACGTGCGACTCGCGGCCGCCAGAGCACACGAGCAATAGTTCGCCGTTCCTGCGCCGGGCCAGCGTGGGCCAGCCGTGGTAATGGCGGGGGCGCAGGCTGATGACGCGCGTGTCGGTGATCTTCGCCTTGGGCGCGGCGGCACGGGCAACGTGTGGAAAGGCAAGGCTGGCACCGGCGAGGGTGCCCAGCATTTGACGGCGGGAAAGGGTGGACATGGGTGGAGTCTGCCGCTTTCGCCGGGGCTGACAAGCCCGTAAATGGCGACTGAGGTGAACGGCGCGCCGGTTTATTTTTTCCAGCGCACGGTGAGTTCCTTCCAGCCGGGCGTGCGCAGGCTGGGGGCGTTCTTCAACCGCGGCAGGCGTTGGCTGACTTCTCCAAAGATTTCCGCCACGCGCTCGCCCATTTGCCAAAGGGCGCGCCGGAACCGGGCCTTCTCAGCCATGGCCTTCATTTGTGGCCAAGTCAGTCCACCGGCACGTTTNCTCAAGGCGGGATTGCATTGCGGCCCCGCAGGAGTGTCGCGCAACGCAAGTTCCTTGATGATGCGGCCGTTGCGGATGCGTTGATAGCTGCGATTTTCGGCGAGGATGGACAAGAGCAATGGTTCGTCCTTGGGACGCCAACCGGCAGCGGTGAATTTGCCCAGCCGACCTCGCCGGATGGCAGTGCGCATGTAATGCGTTTGGGNNGGCTCGATTGGTGTCTCCACCACATCGCGCAGCAGGGCGGGCCAATCAAGGCCCAGTTCCTTGGCNCCGATTTCATGGTAGGTCATCAAATCCTGAATGGGCCGATTCGCGGGCGTGTATTTGCCATCCAGCAAATGAAGATCCACCCCGGGGGCAACGGACTTGATTAGGCCATCGCCCACCACGTGCGTCATCCAGCCCAAACAATACGCCAACGGACGTTCGCCCGGACCAAACAGTTCCATGGCATCGCCTGCGGCGGCTGCGAAATAATCCGGCAGTTTTTCCCATGGCACGGCCAATGCGGCGTCCGCGCCACGCCAGCCGAACGCGATGTGGGCGCGTCCATAAAAGCGATCGTGAATTTCTCGCGGGGTCAATTGCTGACCGCCAAACTTNAATGTCCATGGCTTCACCCGCCCGCCAGTCAGTGGGCTGCGCGCCAGTGTCTGCGCGCCATAACCGACGGGCTGGCCCGTGTCCTCGCAAATTGCGGCAGGCACCGTGCCCACGTCATTGCCCAAGTAAGCCCCGCACAGGTAGCTGGCCCAATGCCGCTCGATCAAGTGTGCAACCGGCAGGCCTTGCGACGACGCAGCTCGATGCCCCAGCACCGCGTACATCACATGTCCGATAATCCCGCTCATGGNTGTGTAGCGGGAGACGAAAATCTTTTGCAGAAGCCTGNCACGCCAGCATTGTAAATGGCATCCGGTGCCCGTCAACGCTGGCGCACGCCTTGGCCGCTCGAACGAACCGTGATAAATTCTTTTATGCCACAGCAACGTTCCCCACGCCCCGCGCCGCCTTTTCATTACCGCGCCATTGTAACCAGCNTCTACGACGGCGACACCTGCACGGTGGATCTCGATCTCGGCCTGTCCATCACGCTGNATAAGCNGAAGATTCGCCTGCACCGCATCAATGCGCCAGAGTTGCGNGGCCGCTCCAAGCGCCGGGGCCGTGCCGCGCGTGATTTCCTGCGCGGTGTCATCCAGGAAAAGGAAGTNCTGCTGCAAACCATCAAGGATCGCAAAGGCAAATACGGCCGTTACCTCGGCGAGATCTGGGTGAANCAGGGTCGTCGCATGGTCAACGTGAACGATCTNCTTGTCACCGAGGGTCACGCGAAGTTTGCGGAGTACTGACCCGCGTGCATTGCGTTCAGGGGCGGATTCGAAAAGCCTCTCCTTGCCAGATCGCCGTCGAGAACAGAGAATCCCAGCATGACGAGGCTCCTTTTTTCGTTTTTTCTCATTTCCGTTTCCGCATTCGCCGAACAGCCGTTGTGTCGCGTCGCGGTGGTGTGCAACCTTTACCTTACCGAGGAGCCACCGGAAAAGCTGGCGGCGAACCGGCGGTGGATCACAGGCATCGCCCCNGCCGGGATTCAAAACGCAGTGGACACGGTGAACCGGCTGCAGCCTGACGCGCTGCTGGTGATGGGCTCCTTGACCTGGACCGGTTCGGAGGCGGATTTCAAGAAAGCGCACGCGGCCTTGTCACGCGTCAAGATTCCGTGGCACGTGATGCCCGGCACGCGTGATCTCGTGCCCGGCGGGAAAGCGNGGTACGAGAAAATCTTNGGCCAGCGTGATGTGACGGGCAAGGGAATGAACATTCGCGGGCTGCACCTGCAATGTTCCGAGCCGACACTGGAGCGCACGGGCGAGAGTGAACGGCGGATGATGGCGGCCATNACAAAGGGCTTGGAANAATCCGGCGACGCAAAAGCTGTGCTGCTCATTGGCGGCCCGGACGTGCGCGGGATTGCCGATGCGAAATCCGCGACGGCCATGCAGAAAGACTATTGGGCGGCCATCCACACGCACAAGGTGGCGGCCAAGNTGTTGGCGGGGCATTCCCATTATGTCACCTATGAGGACAGCCTNCCCGCCTGGAGCGTGCCGTCCTCGGGTTGGAGTTACTCCCCCAAGTTTCACGTGGCGCTCATCACTGTTTNTAAAAAGACAATAGAATTGGCACTGGTCCGTGAGGCCGGGCAGCCACGACAGGTGCTGACCATTCCCAATCCCNTGGCCGCAACGCGGATGCCCAAAGCCGCGCGNGATCCGTTTGGCGTGCCGACCTACAGCGAAGACTTGGCGCGCCGGCCGAAGCTGACATTTGCGCAGTTGTCGGACTCGCAATTCGATGACGGCACTGTTCCGCGCTACAAGGCGCGTTATGCCTATGATGAAGTGATGAACACGTTGGCCGTGAAGCAGGTCAACCGACTGAAACCCGCGATGGTATTCATGACCGGCGACCTCACCAACAAGAACACCGAGGCGGAGTGGAAGACGTTCGGNCGCATTTACGGCGNGCTGAAGCCGCCGCTGCACGCGATGCCCGGCAACCACGACACATTGTACGATCGCGGGAAGCTGGACCGGCAAACGCTCGGCGACCTGCTGGAGAGCGGCCAGCAAAACTGGCGACTGGCCGACCAGCTTGCGGGAAAAAAGTCGGCAGACCGCANGACGTTGTTNACGCATTTCACCGGCAAAAAGCCGTATTACACCGTCGAGAAAAACGGCTGCGTTTTCCTTTGCCTCAACACGGGGGTGGCTTCGGTCGANCCCGAGCAGCTCAAGTGGCTGCGTACGGAACTGGAGCGCACGAAGAATGCGAAGCACGTTTTCGTCCTTGGCCATTACCCGGTGCTGACGGCGTTTGGCGGCAACGTGCGCAACTCGGAGTCGCGCATCATTCTTGGGCTTTTGAAAAANTACAAGGTCGCCGCGTACCTTTCCGGGCACCGTCACAACTACGACTACCGCATGCACGANGGCGTGATGCACATCCTTTGCGATTGCCTTTGTTGGGGCGAGTATTGCGCGTATCAAATATACCATGTCTTCGACGACCGCATCATCGCCTGCTGGAAACCCATCTTCCGCGCCGACGGCAACCGCCCGCTATACGAGCGNGTGGAGTTCCCGGAGCCACGGTTTGGGAAATGAACAACTTTCAAGGTGCGATTAATTCTCCGTGGTGAATCATCAATTTTGTATGGTTCTTGCCAGAAACTAGTTTCCGCCTGATACTCCGACCATGCACAAGCTGCCCTTGTTTNTCAGTTCCCTTGCCGTTTCGATTTCCCTGCAGGCCGTCGATTGGCCGCAATTCCGCTTTGGCGCGAATCGCGGTGCGGCTTCCCCGGAGGTGCTGCCGGCCCAGCTGCATTTGCAGTGGAGCCGTCAATTCCCCACGCCATCCCCGGCATTCCCGGGCGAGGTGCGGTTGCGCTATGACGCNGCCTACGAGCCGGTGGTGATGGGCCAAACAATCTTTGTGCCGTCCATGGTGACCGACAGTGTAAGCGCGCTGGACACAGCAACCGGCGAGGTGCGTTGGCGCTTCTTNACCGGNGGCCCGGTTCGCTTTGCGCCGGTGGCCCATGATGGCGCGGTTTATTTTGGATCGGATGACGGCCATGTGTACTGCGTGGATGCGGCGAGTGGTGAACTGCGCTGGAAATTTTATGGCCACCCCGAAGGCCGCAGCGATCGCAATCTCTTGGGCAATCGCCGGCTCATTCCCATGTGGCCGGTGCGCGGCGGCGTGGTGTTGCATAAAGGCGTGGTTTATTTTGCNGCCGGGCTGTGGCCGGAGGAGGGAATTTTCATTCATGCGGTGAACGCAAAGACCGGTCGCAAAATCTGGACCAACAGTGACAGTGACCAGATTGCCAAGGCCAACCTCGACCACGGCGTGCAGCAGGTGATGGGTCTTTCGCCGCAGGGTTACCTTGCCGTGGTGGATGGCCGGCTGGTAGCGCCGTGTGGCACACAGTTGCCGGCGTTGTTTGACCTCAAGACAGGCAAGCTCGGCAAATACACGATGGGCTGGGGNGGTCGCACGGGNNTNCCCAAGGGCACATGGTTTGTGGCCGGCACCGGCCGGCTTCTCGCGCACAGCGGTGACCTGTATGACATGCGTCGACCCAATGATGAGAAATTCGCCAATTCGCGTGGTCGCAACGATTACAAAAGTGAACTTTACCCCGCGGGCCTGACACGCATCCAGATTGAGCCGACCAACCAGAAATATCTTGGTGACTTCCGCCGGCCAGTGCTCTCGGCCGACNCGATGATCTATACCGACAACGGCATCATCGCCGAGAACATCACCAACATGAAGCTTGAGCCTCGGACAAAGGAGTTNCGGCGATTGAGAGACAAGTACCCCGACAAGTGGCGGGTAAAGTTCCAAAGACGCTGGAAGTTTCCCACCAAGTTGCGTGTTCGCATCATGGCCGGCAACCGGGTTTATGCCACGGGCCCCGGCATGGTTGCGGCAATCGATCTGCCCCAAGCCAACGGTGAACCGAAAATTTCCTGGCAAGCCAAGGTGGAAGGNGACCCGGTGAGTGTGGTGGCTGCCAATGGCCGGCTGTTTGTCTCNACNCGCGAAGGTCGGTTGTATGCTTTTGGNGCCAAAAAAATCGCCCAGCCGGTGGTGCATGCGAACCCTCCCGCCCCGGACANGGCGGCAGCGCAGCAGGCNGATGCCATTGCCAAGGCTGCCAAGGCAACCGCTGGGTATTGCCTCGTCCTTGGCCTCAAGGACGGCACATTGGCCGAGGCTTTGACCGACAAGTTCACCGTCATTGCCATTGATTCNAATGTNGCCCGGGTGGACACCCTGCGTCGCCAACTGCATGAGCGCGGCATTTATGGAACCAAAATCACGATTCACGTGGGCGATCCCTTGACCTATTCCCTGCCACCTTTCATCGCCAATCTTGTGGTNACTGAAACNCCNCGNCGTTTCACCGCNNAAGCCGGCGCCGGTTCTTTCCAGAACATCTTTCACACCCTGCGCCCCTACGGCGGCACAGCCTGCCTGCCCGTGCCCAAGGCCGCTCGTGAACCATGGAAACAACTTGCCTCGGACACCAAAGGCGCGCAGGCAAACGAGAANGGNAAATGGCTGCTCCTNGCGCGNGCGGGCGCGTTGCCNGAGGCTGCAGACTGGTCGCATGCCGGTGGTGGCGCCGGCAATACCGGTTCTTCATCCGACCGTTACCTGCGCGGGCCGTTGGGTCTTTTGTGGTANGACGGCTCCATCCGNTGGCAGCGCCAACCCGGCAAGACCGAGGTGCGCGTGGCGGGCGGGCGCATCTTTGTGCGTGCGGATCGCATGCTGGCCATTGACGTCTTTACCGGTCGCCGCCTGTGGGATCGCCCGTTGCCNCAGGCCGCCGGCGCCAGTCAGGTGGGNGAATTTGTGGCCGTGGAGGATGCNGTCTATGTTGCTGCCGGTCGCAATTGCCTTGTGCTGGATGCGGCCACCGGCAAACAACGCGCAAGCTTTCCCATGCCCGAGAAAATCGGCGGCACACTCGTCCGTTTGCGTCTCTGGAAAAATCTCCTCGTGAGTCACCTGGGCAAAACCGTCATCTGCATGGACCGCCAGACCGGAAAACTGCAGTGGACCTTTGATGCCTCGCGCTCACAGCTCAGCCTCGCCGTCGGCGGCAACCGCGTGTATGTCTCCGAGCTCATCAACACCCGTCGTGGTGAGACCATAGAAAAAAGCGGCGTCAAGACGCACGCGCTGGACATCGCCACCGGCCGGTCGCTTTGGCAGGTGCCCGGCGGNGCCGAGGTGCGCTACAGCGAAACGCACGATCTTCTCCTCAGCAGCAACGGCATTTACAAGGGCAAGGACGGCGCCGTGCATCGTCGNGCCAAGGTNGCCGACCCCACACAGGACAAGTGGAACTTCAAAAGCGGCAGCCANATTGCCGGGGACAACCTGCTGGTGGGTGGCTCGGACAACTACGTCCTGTACGACCTCACCAGCGGCGCCCAGCTGGCCGACCGGCTCAAGTGGTTCCGGCGCGGCTGCACGCCCCTGCGCACCAGTCCCTACGTGGCCACCACCCGTTACAAGGGCAATGCCGCCTATATTGATCTGGACACACAAAAGTTCCAGCCTCTCTGGAACCTGCGCGCCGCCTGCAGCAACAATATTTTTCCTGCTAATGGAGTGCTGAACGTCCCCAACCTTTCGGGCGGGTGCACCTGCAACTACACCCCCTCCTCCATGGCCCTTGTCCCGCGCGGCGTATTAAAGCCGGAGAAGAAAAAATGATTTCCCAGATCGAGGAATAATTATGAAACCGACCTACATAGCTTTGTTGGCCTTGTGTTTGTGTCTGGCCGGATGTGGAAAAAAGGAGGTGGAGAAGGCGGCGACTAAAGAGCCTGAGCTGCGTTCTGAAAAGGTGATTACGCCTGATGAGGCGGCCAATGAACTTTTTGTGGAGGCGGTTGAGTTGGTTGGAAAGGCGCAGGCTGAGGAAGGCACCGATATCGCTTCAGCTATTAAAAGATACGAGCAGGCACTGGTTAAGGTTCGGAAAATTGTAAACGATTACAAGAAATCTGACTTGGCTGTGAAGTTGGTGTCTGGGGAGACGTTGTTTACGGGCAAGTCGATGGCGCAGATAGAGGAGCGGGTAAGGGAATTGCAGCGAGAGAAGG
>PBPF01000038.1 GCA_002724615.1 Verrucomicrobiales bacterium
CGTATCCCCTCCTCTTTCCCAACACGGATCAGGCTATCTCGAATGGCCCCACTTGTGTGGACCAGTTGCGCCTCACGCCATTCTCCAGCTTTGATCCACTTGGCGTAACCTGCCCCATTCAACAAAATCAATTCCGCCGCCCGCACCTTCTCCACAAAACCTCGCAGCTCTCCCTTCTCCGGTCGCCAATCCGCCGGATCCTCCCCCGCCGGCACCGGCAACCGCACATTCACCAACTCTCCCCCAATACGCTCCGCGAAATACCGCAACGGATAATTCACTGCCACCACAGAAATCACCCCCGTCCGCTCTTGCTGTGGTACAGGCTGATGGTCAGTTTTTTTGCCGCAGCCACAGATCAAAAACAAAATAAATATCCAATGTCTCATTTAAAAACCCATCCCCTTTACCAGACCCTCTACGTAATTCGCTGTCCACCATGCACCGCTGAGGGCCAATGCGGTGCTGAGAATCATGATAAAGGCCAACTCGGAGGTGATCATCCAGAAAATCTGGAGGCGGGCGCAGCCCATCTGGTAAAGCGTCTCCAATTCCTCGCGGCGCAGGCGCACGGAGAGCCACACCACGAGCGCGACAAACAGCTTGGTGCAGATGGCGACGGCCACCTGATTGGCGTCCACAAAGCGTTTGGCTTGGAAGACCACCTCGATTAACTCACCCACCACACGTTCTGGCGCTAGCACCTGCAGCGGCGCCTCGGGTCGCAGGTAACGATCCATGCCTTCCTGCTGGATGGCAGCGTCGCGGCTGCGTGGTAGTGCGATGATGGCCGTGAGGGGCAGTTTTTCCGGCGGCAGGTGAAAGTGGAAGTGCGCGAGGTTGTCCGCGTTGATATGATCATCAACCAGCAACGCGGCATTGTGTTCCTCGCCGGGATCATGGCCGTGTCCGTGCCCGGCGACAATCCATGCGGTTTTCAACCCGGTGAATACCGCGCTGTCATCAGCCGTGTGCGCTGGTGCCAGCACGCCGACTACTTTAAGCCGCACCGGCACGTTCGCCATTTCGTTGGCCTCAAGGCCCATGTCCAGACTCGGCTGCACCTTGTCTCCAACGGCGGCCTCTAGTTCGCGTGCGGCTTCCGCACCAAGCACGCAGTCGCCCAAGAGCGTCATCGGCCCGCCTTGCGCAAACTGTAGTTGGCGCAATTCGAGATAATCCGGCGAGGTGCCCACGATGGGAAACCGCGGCCCCCGACTGCCCTTGGCCGCATGGTCGCGTATGTACAGAGGGATGGCTGTGGAATGGCCATCGGCACGAAGCCGGTCCAATTCCGCTGCGCCAAACTCGCTTCCCTCTGGCACCGAGCGAAAGTTCAGTGCGTGCAGCACGAGATCGAATCGGCCACCACGCATCCCGATGACCAACGGGGTCTCGCCGCTCACCCGCGCGCGCGCGCCCATGCGTGCCTCAAATTCCCCCACCAGCCACTGACTGGTTACCGGCAGATAGATGGTCAGTCCGATGCATGCCACTAGAATGGCCGTCTTGGCCTTGTGAAAGCGTAGGTAATGCCAAGCAAGTCTCAGGATATTCATGATGACTGAAACTCGCTGAAATCCATCACCTCATCCAGCCTGCGGGCCAGCGCGTGGTCGTGTGTGGCCATCACCAGCGTGGCGTCCGTCGTCTGCTCCAGAAGCAGATCCATGATGCGCCGAGTGTTGTTGGGATCGAGGTTGCCTGTGGGCTCATCTGCTAGCACCAGACCCGGCCCTGGCAGAAGCGCCCGCCCGATGGCAACTCGCTGCTTTTCGCCCTGCGACAGTTCAGCCGGATATTTCTTCAGATGCTCCGCGATGCCCAATCTTTCGGCCATCGCTTCCACGTCAGCATTTTCGTCCAGTTCCAGCGCTCGGTTGATTCGGAAAGGTAACAGCAGGTTTTCGCGTACGTCCAAGTACTCCACCAACCGGAAGTCCTGAAATACGAACCCAACGTTGCGAATGCGGAATGCCCGTCGACTGGCGTCGGAATACACTGGCAGGTTTTGTCCGTTCATTTCCACCGTGCCATCTCGCGGCACGAGGATACCCGCCAGCAGTCGTAGCAGAGTAGATTTGCCTGAGCCGCTTGGCCCGATGAAAGCTGCGCTGCGTCTTGAGGCAAGTTCCCAGCGCGGAATATTTAGCCGGAATCCCTCCGTGCCGTACCGGAAATCAACCTCCTCCAGCCGAATGTGCATCTCAGCGGGGTGGCCCAAAGGCGCGAAGGCCGGTCTCGAACTTCACGCGCTTGGCCTTGCGTAGTTGGTAGTCGGTGACCTTCCAGCCCGTCGCCGTGGAGGCCACCGTGAATTCCCCTGAGTACTCCATCTCGCGTGTGTGAATGTGCCCCCAGTGTTCCACCGTACCGGTTACGCGCCAGGTGCATTCGTAAACAAAGCCATCCTTCACCAGCCGGGCCTTGCCATCCACCAGCTTCACATCCCGCACGCGTGACACCGCCCCGCCCTGCTCGGCCATCAGAAGGCTNCGCTTGAAACGGAGGTAGAGCGACCGCAGCAGGCCACCATCCACACCTGCGGCCAGCGCGTTGAAAATGGCGCGATCTTCGCGATACCGAAAGGCACCGTAAATGTTTTCAAGCAGACCTTGAAATACCGTGCTCGCATCGTCCGCGCCAAGCTTCTGTCCGAGCTTATGTTTTACCGGCGCAATGGCCGGAGGTGCCTGCGGGCTGGGGTGCTTCCAGTCGTACACCGCCTTGTCTTTCACGAAAAAGTGTTCCAGCGGTGGGTCATCGTGCACATACACCACCGAGCGCAGGAAAGGCGCATGTTGATTGAATGTATCCCATTTCATCTTTACCGTGCGTAGCGCGTCCTCCACGGGATAGNNNAGGATGATGCCCAGTCGCGCCTGNTAAACGCTCACGCGGCGNGGCTTGGCATTCATGGCAAAGTCACGAATATCGAGCGTGAAGAAGTTCAGGCGCGCCAACCGTGGCCTTANTACTAGNCCGTTGANCTCGACCGGATTGCGCCCGTCGAAGAACTCCTCGATAGCCGCCTTGGCCTGCTCCTGCTCGGCCACCTCGAGGAACTCCGGATTCTTGCGCTCTAGCTTTAACCATTTCTCAAACGACAACAAAGGCACGAGAATCTCATGTCGTACCTCCCGGTCAGTGACATAAATGTACGAATACAGTCCGCTGTAACTGGTGATGCCGAGGTTTTTTTCAAAGGCTTCCTCGCGTTGCTTTTTCAGCTCGCGCCAGTTGGCGGGCGGCTTGGCGGGCGGGTTGATCCAGTCGAACTTCACCGTGTGCGGCCGGTTGGCGACGAGCTGCACGGGGGTGCCCAGCCAGATGCCCTTTTGCAGAACCATGAAATCCATGATCGCTGGCAGCACGGTTTTCGTGCCGCCAAAGTTCTGCATGAAGGTGAGGAAAGGCTGCTTGGGTTTCTGCTCGAACTTCATCAAGTAGATCACCTGCCGCTTCATTAACTCCGACTGGAACACGCCTTCTGCGGGGATGGCCGTAGCGTCAAACTTCATTACTTTGCCCGGCACGCGTGTTCCGTTGGCGTCACGCAGGGTGAAATAGTCAGCCAGGAACTTGTGGTGCTTGAGGGACGCCGCGTGGAGGTCCTTGGCGGCATATCGGGTGTCCTTGTCCGGCTTGAGGCCATGGAACATCACGAGGTCCTCGAGCATTATCTTTAGCTCCGCCAGTGTCTCGCCCTCGCGCACGTTCACCACACCATGGCTCATCGATATGGGATGTGCCGCCGCCGAAAAGGCAAGCAGCACCAAGATGGCCGGGAACAATTTCATGGACGGCCCCTTATAGCTGGAAATGAGCACTTTCGGAAGTCGGAAAATTCAGTGCCGTTGGCAGATTACTCCACGTGAATCAATGCCTCGAGCCAGTCACGGAACTNCATGCCCTTGGAATCAATGTCGGCCGTGACGACAAAGGTGCCCGCCTTTTTGGGTACGCGAACGCGCACCTTCACCACTCCATTCTCACGCGAGTTGAGCGTGATGGACTTGGGTTTGGAGAGTACGGTGAGACCGTTCCAGCCGCGCGGAGTGATCTTGAACGTGCGCTTCACAGGCGAGTGGTTGGACACGCGCACCTCCAACTCGCGTAACGCACCAGGCTTGCTAGTGGAGCCGTAGGGATAAAACGTCGACCACCGCTCGTCGATGCCATAGTTGGGGTCATCCCAAGGAAACAACTCGCGTAGGATCGCTGTACGGGCCGCGTAACGCTTCTCCAAATAGCCCAGTTCGGCATCGGAAAATTTGAAAACAAACGGCACGTGTTCGTTGATCAGCCAATAGTCCTCCTTCATCTCACGCAGGATTCTAAAGCAGCGCGGATAGCCAGCGTCCGGGTGCACCAAGTTTCGGTTTAGCAGACAATAGTCATCGATGCCAGAAGGTGCAAACGAGTCGCCAATGAAAAACACCGGCTTTTCCTTCGGTCGCTTCACCAGTAACCCGCCGTGGTANAACATCTGCCCCGGGTAAAACCGAAACGTGAATTCGTACTCGTGCCATTTCATCGTCGCGCCATCCTTCATTCCCTTCACGTNCGCGATGGCGTTCTCCGTCAGCCCCGGCAACAGGTAATGCCCTGGGTTTTCCAACACATCCTCATACTCCTCCGTCGCATACACCGGGCACTTGAAAAATTCCGCCGCCGCCTTCACGAAATGAGAGTGGTCATCATGCGTGTGCGTGACGAAAATCCCGTCAATCTTCTTCACCAGCCCCTTCTTNACGAGGTCCTTTACGAAATCCAGTTGCCGCTCCCCACCGCAATCCAGCAGGAAACCGTGCCCGTTGTCCGCCACCACGATGCGGCTCGTGGAAAACTGGATGATCCAGTCCGGCTTCTCCACGTGCAGGCAGTACGGCATCAGCTCAATCTTTGCCCCCTTGCCAAGCACCCGTTCGCCGCAGATGCGCATTCGCTCCTCCTTGAAGTACCAGTGCANCGCATTGGTTGAGAGATAGTTTTTGTACAGCGCCTGCACGCGCCCGATCAGCTTGTCGATTGCCGCTTCCGGGTTGCGGATTACTGGCCCNCGCGCCGGCACAATGATNTCCGGCTTCGCCGCCTTCACCTTCCGCAAGCTCGCCACCAAGTCCGCTAAGCGCGCTCCGTACCCGTGGTATCCCCCCACNTTCGCTGCTGGGATCGCGTCCTGAAAGCTGTACAAATCAAACAACTTTCCATCGCCGTAAATCAGGTCNCCCGTAAATGCCAGCCGTTTCCCCTCNACCTCCGCCACGTAAGACACCGCANCTCGCGTAAACCCCGGTGTTTCCATTACTCGGAACTCCAACCCTTGCCACTTGACCACTTCCCCTTCTTTAACCCACCGGTCCACCTCGAACGGCTCCACCAGCACCTTTGTCGACTGCTGCGTGTAATAATGAAATCGTTTCGTCCAATGCCCCTCCCAATAAGCCTCCGTCTTAACAAATGCATCCCGCTCCCCTTCCGGCGCCACTACCACGGTATTCTTTCCCACATCCTGCAACCCCGCCGCCACCACATCCCGTCGATGATGCGTGACCAACAAAGATTCTGCTCCTTCGCGCCCCTGATAAACTGCCAGAATTCGACCCCTGCTTTCCAGTAATACACAATTGACTGGTCCGGAATGGAAGGTGCAGTTGGGGGGCAACTGAACAGCAAACACCGAGAATGCCCAGAAGAAAGAGAACAGGGTAAGAATTGATTTCATGATCCGTTATGAGTTCCGCGAGATGTTATCGGGACGTGTGAGGATTGCAAACGCGGGTTTTAGGCTTGATTCCAAGCCCGTTCACGGTTTTAGAAAACGCAGGAGGAATGGAGACTGCATCCAGCCAATCATCATCGCATGCCGATCGCTTCCGGCGCGGCGGCGTTTGGTGCTTAATGGGCCTTGGATTAGCCGTGCCTTTGTCCACAGCATTGTCATCAGCCGTGCTTCCGTTGGCCGCGCTGGCGGCTTGGTTGATGGCGGGTGGTGTCTTTCGCCTGCCTGCGTTGGTGCGGTCCAGCCCGGTGGCCTGGTCGGCACTTATGCTTTTCCTTTGGCTAGGGGTGTCGGTTTTGTACAGCTCGGCTGACTGGGGATCAGCCGTGGGGTCGTTAAACAAATATCGCGACCTTCTGTTCATTCCCGTGTTCATGGTGCTTTTGTCCAAGGCACGAGATCGGCGCAAAGTCCACTTGGCCCTCATCGCTGGCTTGGTCGCGTCCATGATTGTCAGTTATGCGCAATGGTTCGGATGGTTGCCTTTGAATCGGGGATTCCCCGCGCCCTCAAGCACGATCACTCATTCGACTTTTATGGTGTGGTTATTTTTTTGCCTGTTATGGGAAGTGCGTGTGTCTGGCTATAGTTGGCTTTGTTATTCAGGAGCCGCCTTGGCGGTATTAAATATCTTATTTCTCGGATCTACGACCGGATACGTCCTGATCTTGGCGATGGGTGTCCTGTTTGCCTGGCAGGAACGCGGTTCGCGGCGAATCATTCCGTTGTTGGCAGCGTTTGTCTGCTTGGTTGCAGCGGGGTGGTTTCTCATTCCTGAGTTCAAGGGAGAGTTGTCGCAAAACATTCATGAAGCCAATACGCTGGATGCCTCTAAAGCGGGCACGGGTGGTTTGGACAAGCGCGTGGCGTTTTTGAGTTACACCGCTGGAATTGTTTCCGAGGCATTGTTGTTGGGACACGGGATGGGCAGCTTTGAGGGTGAATATTCCCAAGCGGTTTCCGGTTCCGGACACCCGCCGACCACTAACCCTCACAATGAATTTGCGCTGACTTGGGCGCAAGCGGGCGTGGTCGGCCTGGGTTTGTTGATGAGCCTGTTGCATGCTGCATGGAGGACATCGGCGCTACAGTCGGCCCCAGTCAACTATATGGGCCGTGGATTCATTCTCATCTTTGCGGTGGGTTGTTTGTTTAATTCTTTTCTTCTCGACACCAAGGAAGGCATTCTGTTCGCACTGGCGTTGGCCCTATACTGCCCGGAGTCCAAGGCGGGCAAATTGAAAAAGACTTCTTCTTAGAAATGAAAAAAAAGATATCCGTTTTCGTACTTGCCTACAACTCTGAGTCACAGATAGGTGATGCGCTGAAGAGCATCCAATGGGCCGACGAGATCGTAGTGATCGATTCGCATAGCACCGATCATACCGCGGCGATTGCGGAGAAACATGGCGCCAAGGTGGTGCAGGAAGATTTCAACGGCTTCGGTCGATTACGCAACGCGGGCATCAAGCATACTCAGCATGAGTGGATTTTCAGCTTGGACACCGACGAGCGTTGCACCCCCGAGGCCGAGGCCGAGATTCGGAAGATTGTGGATTCCACCGAGGCTGCCGATGCCTATCACACACCGCGACGCAACTATTTCATGGGCCGGTTCATTCGTTACGGCGGGTGGTATCCCAATTACCGCCAACCCCAACTCTTCCGGCGCGGCAAGCTGACCTTTCCTGAAGCTGACCTAGTGCATGAGGGCTTCTGTCTCGACGGTCGCCTTGCGGAAATGCAATGCCCCATTGAGCAGGAACCTTTTGAAACCCTTTCCGACGTCCTGCACAAGGCCAACAGGTACTCAACACTTAGCGCTGAGAAACTTGCGCGAGATAAAACTCGCACCGGCCCTTTGGGCGCGCTCGGCCACGGACTGGGGATGTTTTTAAAGATGTACTTCCTCCGCTTGGGAATACTCGATGGCTGGCCCGGCTTCATTATCGCTTGGAGCAATCTCGAGGGAACATTTTACAAGTACGCAAAGCTTGCTGAGTTGAACCGCAAGGGCCGCCAACGGGGCGAATGACCATGGCCAAGCCTGATCCCACCCTCATCATCAGCACCTACAACAAAGCCGGCCCTCTGGGCCATGTTTTGGCCGGCGTTGCACTTCAAACTCGCCGCCCCCACGAAGTCCTTATTGCTGACGATGGCTCGGACAATGACACCATTGAAGTCATTAAACACTGGCGTCATCGACTCCCTCCGCTACGGCACGTTTGGCACGAAGATCAAGGATTTCGCAAGACCGTCATTTTAAACGAAGCCATCGCTCGCGCTGAGGGCAACTACATCCTTCTACTTGATGGCGACTGCGTTCCGCACACTCGTTTTGTTGAGGACCACGTCGCGCTTGCAGAAAGTGGATGTTGGGTTCAGGGCCGCCGAAGTTTCATCAACGAAACGAGCGTAGCAGATTATGCCACAGGCGGTCCCGGGTTCTTGTCCATGTGGCTTCGTGCCCGTGCCAGCGGTTTGTTCAAGGGCATCCGCTGGCCTTTTTCTTGGGTTCATCGCGACCGCGCCATCCGTGGCATTATCGGCTGCAACATGGGTATTTGGCGTGAAGATTTAGTCGCCATCAATGGGTTTGATGAATCTTATCACGGCTGGGGTCTGGAGGATTCCGACGTCGGTATTCGCCTGTATCATCTCGGTCGTGACCGGAAATTGGTTTACGGTCGTGCCATTATTCATCACCTTAATCATGGCCAACTTTCTCGTGACCGACTTTCCGAAAACCAAGCAAAGCTCAATGCTGTCGTGGAAAATCGAACCGTGAAATGTGCCTGCGGCCTTGATGCCCATCTCGAACAGCNAACGCCATGAATCGGCGCATAATNCAGATTGTACGCCGTTTTGGCCCAGTCGGCGGCATGGAGGAATATGCATGGCAACTCACCTGCGCTCTNGCCAAGACCGGTCATCCCGTGGAGGTGCTCTGCGAAGTCGATGACAGCAACGGAGACCTTGATGTTCCTGTCACAGCCCTCGGCGCTAGCNCGAGGCGACATCGCTGGCGCAAGCACCTGCACTTTTCAAGTAAAGTTGAACAATGGGTGGCTCGTCAACGTGCCAACGCATGCTTCCTTCATAGCCATGAAATGGTTACCCGAACAGACCTATGCACCTTCCATTCTACTCCACACGGGATCGGCGAGGAAAGTGCATGGTGGAAACGTTTCGATCCTACTTGGCACGCAAACCAATGGTTGGAACATCGGGTTCTCCATACCGCACGGCGGGTTGTCCCAGTCTCCGCCATGCTCCACCAACAACTCAGCGACCGCCACCCCTGTTTAATAGATNCCCTCACAACGCCCATTCCACCTGGCATCGAACCGACAACCCCCGTACAAAGNACNGCTGAACCCGTCATCGGATTCATGGGCTGGGAATGGGAACGCAAAGGGCTCCCTCTTGTCCTCGANATTCACCGAAGCCTGCCACAAACCAAGCTCCTCATCGCTGGTCCTTCCNTAGAACATCTCAACGGTCTCTTACGCGAAACCGACCGCGTGGAGGTTTTGGGCCGGGTAGACCGTGATGCATTCTTCAGCCGCATCCGCCTCCTCATCCACCCCGCCCGGCTCGAGGCCTATGGCATGGTCATCCCAGAGGCCCTTGCTCGTGGCATCCCGGTCCTAACCTCATCCACCACTGGAGCCGCGTCGGAAGTCTCCTCAGAACGTGGCAGGATTCTCTCGCTAGCTTCCACATTATCAGACTGGTGTACAGTAGCAGAGGAGTTGCTTAAAGCTAAGTCGACAGTACCGTTGTTTGAAAGGAGTTGGAGCCAAGTCGCAGAAGAAACTCTGGCTACCTTTAAGTGACATTTGCCTCATGCAAAAAGCAGTTTGGATTCAACCTGCTCTCTTGACGGTTCTGGACACAACAACTAGTCTCGCGCGGGGTTTTTCAGGACGCGGTCAATATGTTCAACTTCCATAACGCTCAGTTCGAGTACGAACCTTACCCGGTGTGCTTTATTCCAGAAATATTGGAACCGTCCGTATATCAGGAATTGGCCGAGACTTATCCGGCTAGGGACCTGTTTCACTTCAGCCGAAACATCGGCGTTAAGTATTCATTATCAGAAATCAACAACAAAAAAATTTACGAAGACTTTCTAGGGAAAAATTCTCGTTGGCTGGAGTTCTATAAGGCGGTCAAGTGTAGGGATTTTGTTGAGCAGATTGCTGGCTTTTTGAAATCGCATCATATCGACCTTAAACTGGACGGGTTTAAATACACCCCCAGTCCTCGTTGTCGGCGTCGAGGTCCCATTAGCAGGGTGCTGAACACACAAGTTATTCGCAGTCGATTTGAATTTTCCGCAATGCCGGCCAAAGGAGGCGGAATTCGGCCACACACGGATGCTCCCACCAAGTTGGTCACACTTGTGATGGCGTTTATGAAGGAAGGAGAATGGAATGAATCTACATGGGGTGGGGGGACTAGCGTGATTATCCCAAAAGATCGGAGCCGGATTTACAATTTTCATAACCGTTTTATGGAGTTTGAAGAAACCGAAGTTTTGAAAACCTACCCTTTTACACCGAACCAGTGCCTGCTGTTTATAAAAACCTATAATTCCTGGCATTCGGTACAACCTATGACCGGACCGGAGACGGTTTTAAGAAAGACTTTGACGATTAATATCGAGACTATCATTTGATGAAGTTCAACCTGCGAGGCAATGCCGACAGTTGGTTCTGGAAAAAATGGCTCCGCTTCTGGAGCAATTTGGGACGGTGGTTTTCCCCGACAATCGAGGTAAGTGATGGCAACATGCGATTCGTATTTTGCCCCAAGTCCCGAAACGACATTTTCCGATACACCACCTATTTCACCAAGGAAGAAGGAACACTGGCGTGGATTCGAGACAATGCAAAGGAGGGAACCGTTTTTGTCGATATTGGTGCCAATGTGGGTTTGTATTCATTATATACGGCAAATGCTGCTCGTAAGATACGAGTGTATGCCTTCGAACCGCACAAATTCAATTTTGCGACGCTGCTTGAGAACATTTTCCTGAATGGTTTGGAAAATGTGATCCAACCCATTTCCCTGCCGTTGGGTGACAAAGCCGGATTGATGGACTTGAACTATAATTCCATGGATAGCGGCACATCTATGACACAACTTGGCCACCGACAACTACCTGGAAACTGTGAGTTTGAACCCAAGCTCAGCGAATTGGTGCATGCGGTAACGCTTGATGAATTGGTGGCATCGGGTCGTGTGGCCACACCGGACATGGTGAAAATTGATGTAGATGGAAATGAGTTGCGTATTCTGCGTGGGATGCAAGAAGTGTTACGGTCGCCTGAAGGCCCCTCCTCCTTGCAGGTCGAAATTAACCCCGGACAGAGGCAAGAAGTGATGAGGATGATGAAAGAGTGCAATTGGAAACTGGATCATTGCCACTTTACCAAGGGTGGCAAGGTCGAGTTTGAAAGAACCCAATCGTATGATAAGGTTCCACATAACGCGGTGTTTGTGAGAGATTAGTCACCGGATATTGGGGCTGGGCGGATTTGTCTTTCCACGGCTGACATGACTTGAGTTGGAGTTAGCTTTTCCATTACCTCTTTGGCTGGGCGCTGGCCTTCGCCGCGCGGTGGTAGCTTGTCACCCAAGTGGAGAATTTCATGGGGGGCTTTCCAAGGTTTCCAGTGATCCACCACTGAGTATGCAAAGACGGCCACGGTGGGGCATTGGCAGGCAGCAGCCAAGTGCATTGCGGCGGTGTCCACACCCACAAATGCCCTTGCCCTAAACAATAGCCCGGCCAGTTCAGCCCATCTTAATTGGCCGTCGGTACTGGCAGCTCTTGTGGCCCCGTATGAGTTGGCTAGCTCGCGGGCAAAATCTCGCTCGTCAGGATCTGGCCCGCTACTAACAATCACTCGGTCGGTCTCCTTAAGTAGGCGTGGGCCAAGTTCAAGCCAGTATTCTTTCAGCCAACGTTTCTTGATCCATCGAGTGCCGGGATGAAGCACGATAAAATCTGAAATTTTATCCTCAATACCCGGGTTTTCTGCAAATGTCCGATCAAAGCTGAGTGGAGGGATTTCCTTGCCTAGAGGGAGAAACTCCTTAACTAGACGGTAATCTTTTTCCACTCTGTGTCCTTCTCCGCGGGGAATGTTTGCCAGTCTATTGAAACGCCCGGGCCACCAGCCACCCAAGCCGTCATTATGAGCATTGGCGCAGCGTTGGTTGGCAGCACTGAGCCCGACTAGCCAGCGGCCACGATCGCCGTCCGTGAGTTCAAACGCATAATCGAATTCCTGCTGGCGCAGATACAGAAGGGTCCGAAAATCGTGCATAAGGCTGCCGAGACCACGCCGATCATTTTTAGTAGTCGCAACGGTTATGAGACGGTCAATTGCAGGACACCCAGCCAGTATTCCTTCCGTGCCTTCACGCACAACCACCCAGATTTCGGAGTTTGGATATTGGCGGCGCGCGGCGACGAGTGTGGGGGTGAGCAAAAGCGCATCCCCAATGTGCTTCAGCTTGACGAACAATAGCTTGAGAGGCTCTCGGTCTGGCTTGGCAGGGCGAGTCATGGCCCCGGTCTAAAAAATCTGGGCGCGGGAAAGATCCTGCACATCGACCAATCCAACAACTTTTTGCGTTTCATCAATGACAACGATTTCATCGATTCTGTTTTCCTCCAACAGATGCACGGCTTCGGCGGCGAGTTTCTCGCATTGGATGGTGACCGGATTCGTTGTCATTTGGTCGGCAACGAGGCGATCGGCGATATCACGGTCTTTCTGGTAAGCCCGGACAAAGTCTCCGTGTGTGAAAATGCCCTGTAAACTGCCTTGCTCGTCGGTGGCCACTGCAGCGCCGGCTTTGCACTGCCGCATGATATCCAAGGCCGTGGCGATAGTGTCATTGGTCTGAACACATGCGAGTTGATTGCCTTGGCGCATGATATCGTTAACGCGGGTGAGCAACTGGCGACCAAGGCTGCCACTAGGATGTAACTCGGCGAAGTCCTCGGATCGAAACCCTCGGGCTTGAAGTAGTACCATTGCCAATGCGTCGCCAAGGGCCAGCATGTTGGTGCTGCTGGAAGTGGGGGCGAGATTCAGAGGGCAGGCTTCATTGGTTACGCTGGTATCGAGCACAACGTCGCTATTGTTAGCGAGAGTGGAGCTGGGATTTCCCGTGAAGGCGATGATTGACGCAGCACGGCGTTTGAGGTGTGGCAGCAAGTTTAGCAGCTCGGCAGTTTCTCCGCTGTAGCTGAGGGCAAGCACGGTGTCACCGTCGGCCAGTATGCCTAGGTCTCCATGAAGTGCGTTTTGGCAGTCAAGAACAACGGCAGGTGCGCCTGTGCTGTTTAGGGTGGCGGCAATTTTGGTGGCGATGTTCTCTGATTTGCCGACGCCAATGACGATAATCTTTCCACGACCGTTCAAACCATCACACAAGGTTTGGATGGCTTGGGTGAATTCCGGTCCGATCCGCCCTGAAAGGCTTACCAATTCGTCAATCTCCGTCTGGAGTACCGATTTGGCTTTAGCGACAAACTCTTCTTCCAAGGTATTCATGGCTGCGGCGGGGTGAGCATGGCTTGGTATTCGCGCCGCCAAGTGTCCGCATAACCGCAGTTCCGGTAGTCTTCAAAATAAGGCCCGCCTTCGGTGTAGTGCAGGATACCCAGCTCTTCCTCTGGCATCGCCGCGTCATAATCCACGAGGTGATTCCACTTATGCGGGATCTCGCCAATCAAGTCCTCGCTGTCCAGCCAGTGAAAGCGATGGAGTTCGAGGCCAGACTTGGTGTTCACATAATCGGGCGTGAGGGCAGTACACTTGGCGGTGTTCATCAACATTACACTGGACCAGTTTTTCTTCTCATACTGTGTCTGCGGTTCGCCGAGGAACTTGGTGTCGCCTTGCGGCTTGTGATCATGATGAACACACATCACCGCGTACTTGTCATCACGCATAGCCCACAGATTGGCAATGTCTTCGAGGCAGATGATGTCACAGTCGGCAAACAACGCCCAACCTTTGTATCCACACATGTGGGGCACGAGAAAACGACTGAAGGAAAAGTCAGTAGACTGTAGATTATTGCGCTCACGGGCAAACACGCCGTCCAGTTGGGAGAGCATCACCGGCGCAATCTCCACCGGCTGCGAGCTGCGAACATGGATGCTGTGGCAGGCCACGTGGTAGGCGACAATTTCGCGGTGGTCGTACCCGAGGAATATCCGAATCATTGCTCGGCGCATGGAAGCAAATGCGTAACTGAAGTCAAGAATTACATGATGTAACCGAGGGCAAGTCTATTATCTTCAGCCGTATTTGTCTTGATGCGTTCTGATGCGGGCGGTACTGAAGTGAGGC
>PBPF01000039.1 GCA_002724615.1 Verrucomicrobiales bacterium
CTTGTTGGCTCCATCCGTGGCCACGGCGGGATTGCGCTGGTGATAACGACCCTGCGAGTTGATCTGAAACTCACGCCCACCAGACATCAACCGGCCCATCACGCCAGCACCAGAGCCGTCCTGCCCGTAACTTGTCCAGACTACCAAAGCATCATTTGCCAGTTGCACCAGTTGCGGGGAATCCTGCTGACCGCGGAGATATGTGTTATGTCGAGCCGAGTCGCCGGCCGGCGCACCTTGCGCGTTGAACAGGCGAACATGAACGTCACCCAAATTACGCGTGTTCACTTCGTCACGCTGCACCCAAGCTACAGTAAAACCGCCACCACTGGTCGCAGTCAGGTCGGGCTCGGACGTCAATCCTTCACTACTATTTACCTGAAATTCCCCTCCCGCAGTGCCGCCGCCCTCGGCAAACACTCGGCCAATCACATTGCCGCGAAGGTTGGGTGCACCGGTGGCCGTACGACCGTTCGACGACTCCGAAATCCAAGCTACCACGAACCCACCGTTCTTTAGGCCTGCCGCTGAGGGATCTGACTGATTCATAGATTTAGTGGTGTTAACCACAAATTCTCCACCCAACTTCGCTCCCTGAGCCGTAAAGCGCTGCCCAAACACATCAGAACTGGCCGCCTCTGAATCAGGGCCGGACCAAACGATAACCACCTCACCCGAGCCTGACACCGCAACATCCGGGTCGCGCTGATTACCGGCACGATTGGAATTCACCGTGATATCGGGCGTGATGAAACTACCGTTGGAATTTACAAATCTGGCGTATATATCCGTTGATGACCGCGCACCGCCTATCCAAGTAACCACAGCACCACCGCCGGGCAACAACGCCACACGAGGATTCAACTCATTCCACTTACCTTCTGCTGCGCTCACAGCAACAGCTACACCAACGCCCGTCATGTCTGAACCCAGTCGCTGGAGCATCACCCTTTCCACTCGACCGTTAGCGGCCATATTTTGCCAGACCACAAAACCATTGCTGCTGGAAAGTGCCACTTGTGGATTCTGTTGGTGGCCACCGACGTTGCCTAACAGCGGAAACTCGCCGCCCAACTCACTTAGTGCTCCCCAAGTCGCTGGTGCAGCCATGCCCAGCAACACAATCAAGCTACGGGTAATTTGCTTGGTGGATTTCATATTCACTCCCTTGTNTTTTTGNTTGAGGCGAAAACTGNTTTTAAACACGGTAAATGGTCCTCCCATACCATATGTTCAATAGCNATCTTCCTCCNCCAACNACNTGTAGTGCCTGAAGGCACTTTNCTCCTTGCNCGGGAAGTTTTTTCATATTTATCCACAGGTGTCAACAACTTTGTTCACATTTTTTTNCTNTTTGTGTATATGTGGTNTATGGATGTNTTTGGGCATACGAAATATGGGGTTGAGTAAGAAGTTAAAAGNGCAAGANTCGAAGNAGANTNAACCTTTATNGTCGAGATAAAAAAACCCGCCGAACCATGTGGGNCGGCGGGATGAATGAAAATCGGTTTGTTAGTAGATTATCAACTGACAGTCTTGTTGATCAGCTGACGAAGTAAATCGGAAACGGTCATGCCACGCTTCTTGGCAGCTGCCTCAAATTTCTTCTTGGTTTTAACGGGTACGAAAGCCGCTACGAGTTTTTTATCTGGGTTTCTTTGGGTTGCCATTTTGTCTAGTGCTATCAGGTCTAAGGCGAAGGTCACTAAAATAGTGATCCATTGTCAAAGCATTTTTCGTCACAAAAATGCCATCCAACTATTAACAAGACTCAATAGCAGGTTTTGCCTAGTTGTTACGTATGCTATGCGTTTTTTTTTAGTCTGATAGGGGAGTTTTTTCTAGAACAGATCAACTTGGCGGGAAACCTCTAGGTCACGCAGCAAACCACGGAATCCCCACCGAGTGTAGAGCGATTGTAGGGAATCATAGTTCTNCTCAGAAGGCTGAAGGTCGGTGGGTNTAAGGTCGANAGGAATNTCCTCCAGCAGCCGGACGAGACGCTGGTTCCGGGCAAGGGTCTCTCGCATCTGATCAAGCAATCCACGNACGCGGTCGGACTTCACCTCTTCCAAACGTTCAAGTATGNCATCGAGTGAGCCGAATTGATTGAGGAGATTGGCAGCAGTCTTTGGGCCCACACCGGGAACCCCGGGAATGTCGTCGACCGCATCACCAACGAGACTAAGCCAATCTACGATCTGACTGGGATTGACACCCGTCTTGGCGCGGACCTCAGCTTCGCCCCATAGTTTTTCGGTCTTGTCGTTTGGATTTAGCAGGGCGATCCGTGAATTGATGAGCTGAAAGAAATCCTTGTCAGCACTGGCGATGATGGTTTTGAAGCCTGACTGCTCAGCTTGGCGAGCCAATGTGGCAATTCCATCATCGGCTTCGCGGTCATCCTCACAGATGGACACAATGCCACTGGCATCGAGCCATTCAACAATCTGGTCGAGTTGTGTCTCGAGGTCGTCTGGCATAGGATCTCGAGTGTCCTTGTAGCCGGGCAATTCCGTAGTACGGGTCTCGTCAAGGCCGCCGTCCCAAACAACGGCGAGGTGGGTTGGCTCGCAGCGTTCGCGCATCTTGATGAGGGTTTTTACAAAGCCGAAGATGGCATTAGTGGGTGTACCGTCAGGCCCATTGAGATTGCGAATGGCATAAAAGGAGCGATAAGCGTAGGCGTGACCATCCACCAGCAAGAGGACGGGGGTCTGATTTTCCGCTACTGGCATAGCCACAGCCTTGCGCGATTGCCGATTAATTGGCAAGCCTCAGGGCAGAATGCCCTGAGGAACGGGAGCGCTGTCAGGCGGCCAGAACTGGCGCATGTAAGGAAGGGTTTCCGGTGTATTCACGGGATGGCCGGAAGGGTCAATGATCTTGGGGGTAACAAAAATCTGCATGTTCTTTTTCTTACGTGCGGTGCTTTCGCCGCGGAACAGGCCGCCGAGGAATGGGATATCACCGAGGAAGGGTACCTTGTCCTTGTGGGTGGTGACAGACTCGGAAATGAGGCCACCCATCATCAGGGTTTGCTGATCCCAGACGACGCATTGGACATCAAGTTGGCGCTGGCGGATGCGAGGAGAAGCAATAGGCTGGGAGACGACGTTGCCGCCAGCAAAAGCTGTGGCCTCAAAGGAGGAGTCCTCATAGCCCATGAACTCAAGGAATTGCGGTCGCAGATTCATCTCAATGGTAAACCCGTCGGCACCGACGTAGGGAACGACATCAAGCGTGGGACCAAACGGCATAGGCATGGTAATTGGAGTCATGGTGCCGCCTGCCGCACCACCGAAGGGGCCGATCTGGATGTTGGGCTGCACGCCAACGACGAGGTCGCGCTGATCCTGCACGGAGATGTTGGCAGGCCGTCCACTGACAGTGATGATCTTGGGCGCAGAAAGAACATCAGCACCCTCCTGCGACTCCATGGCGTTGAGAACCATTCGGAATTGCGGGTCGGTGAGAATGCCGGTGATGGTGAGCACGGGATTGCCGTGTTGCTTGAAGGTGGAAGTCAGGTGACCATCAGTTGGCCGCGGCTGGATGGTCCACTGGGGCGGCACGAACTGGTCGTTCTGCAGAGTGCCAGGATAGGGGAAGAAGCCGGAAGGGTTGTTGGCGGTGGGCTGGCCGATGAACGAGGGGGCAGTGCCGATGGAGGATAGCATACGCTGGCCCATGAGACGGGAGTCGCCGACGAACCAGTCGAAACCTAGGGCATTGTTGTCGTCAAATTCAATCTCCATGAACTTGGACTCAATTAGCACCTGCGGTGGGGTGGCGTTGAGTACCTCAATTGCAGCCTCAACGAGGGCCATGTCAGCGAGCGGCGCGCGGATGAGCAGGATGCCGCGGCGATCGTTGAATACAACTTGGGAAACATTGATGCCGAGGCCTTGAAGATATTGTTGAACTTCTTGGGCAGCCTGAGTGTTATTCAGTCCACCGCCTCCCGCACCACCACCACCCTGAGCACCCCCGCCACCTGGGGCACCCCCGCCGGGTGCACCACCGCCTGGGCCTAAGCCATAGTAGATGCGGTCATCGGACTTCACGGCTTGGCCAACGTTGGCCAGAATGCCACCAGTAGCCTTGTATTGCATGCCGCCACCGTTATTGGGGAGGTTGTAGACGGCGTTAACGCCGGGTTGGTTGACGGTACCTGGGCTACCCTGTGCATGGACACGCGGACGGTCAGAACTCATGAGGCCGCCTCGCGGTGGGGTGACGACTAGGCCCTGCTTGAACGCGTTGGGGTTGACCTTGAATTCGCGGTTATCGTACTTGATCTGCTTGGGGGGTTTGTGTCCGATGACTACGCCAGAGTCGGTGACCTCATACTTGATTGGTCGGTCGAAGGAGCGACAGACCACGTCGAGAAGTTGCAATCCATTGAGCCCACGCAGTGGTGTTATCAGGCCGGAAACCTTGATTTGGTCGGCAATGATACGGTCGGGTGGTGTGGACAGAGAAGGCGTGGCAGCATGGGTGCCGGAAGATGGGGTGGCAACTTTTTGAAGGATAGGCAGGCCGCTATTGGGATCGACGGCGGGTTTGCCAACCGCGGCGGCGCGCAGCTGTCGGGCTGCAATGTTGGCCTGTTGCTCGGTAAGTGGGATTAAGGGATCGACCTGAAAGTTGACCCCGACTCGCAGGGGGTCGGCGTCACGGAAGGCTTGGTCAAGCAGACCAACCACTTCGGCCATATTCATGTCGTTGAGGGGCTGGATTTCTGGCACACGCATATCCTGCAGGAGTTGCTGGATGCGGTCGCGGCCGATGCTGGACTGGGGGCCAAGGCCGGTCTTGTTCAGGTAATAGGGATTGGGGGTGGGCAGAGCTTTCTTGCGCAAGGGCGGTAGCCACTTGTCGTTAACCTCCTGAACCATGTCGCGGAACCATTGGCGGCGGCGTTTGTCCGCCAAGTCGAGACTGTGGCGAAGCATGATCTTCAGGTAGTTGTAGGCGATGTCGTTGCCGGGATCGAGCTCGATGGCATCCCGGAAGTAGTTGTCGGCCAACTCGTATTCACGTGCCTCATACATGATGCGGCCGTCGATGATAAGCTTCTTGACGCGTTTTTTCTTCTCGGCAATGGCGGCCAACTGGTTGGTGACATCACGACTGGGCGACTTAGCTACGCTCGTTAGCTCTGCTTTCTCGACCTGAGCGAGCAGGTTGGCAGCTCGGGCCCGGTAAGGGGCAATGGACTCAACACCCGTAAAAAGCACCTTGTTGGCGTCGTCGGGATCTGGAATGTCCTTCTCGGGCGGCAGACGGGACAGCAGGCGGTGGATGATCTCGATGGAGTTTTTG